>DAOTWU010000038.1:0-5403 GCA_034435735.1 Anaerolineae bacterium
AGTGCGTGGGTGAGCAGTTGTAAATCATAATCTTCTAACGTGCCAGCAGCACCAACCATATTGCCATCGGCGTCAATGAGGCCAACAAAATTCGCCCGAACATGGCTGAGCAGGCGGTTGAGTTCGGCATTAATATGCTTGAATTGGCGACGACCAAGCACCAACGCCGCAGGACGGGTACGGGGGTCTAAGCGGCGGGCGCGGTCGCGGGGGATTTCTGTCGGACGTGGCGGTTCTTCCTGTACAGGGGCTTTTTGCCCTTGTCGTTTAATTTCCAGTTGGCGCTCTATCTGCATCAGCACAAAGGTCATGTTTAGCGGCTTATATAGGTAATCAACCGCCCCCAAACGGAAGACAGCAACTGCACTTTTCGCAGATAAATCATCATCAATCACGATTACTCGTGCACCAGGCCGCAAACCACCAACAACGGCTAAAAGGTCCATACCGCTGAGGTCAGGTAGCTCAGCTTCGGTAACAATTAAATCAAAATCAGAGAGCAAAATCTCACTCAAGGCCTCTTCAAAATTACCGGCCTGATTGATGCTATAACCGGCATTCTCCAATGTTTCAGTCAAATCGGAGAGCAGGGTTTCATCTTTAGCAACAATTAAGATGCGCTCTTTGTGTTTCGTGCTCATCTGCCTGCCTCTATGTTTGTGTTCATCGTACCGGTTAAAAAGGCCTCGAAGATTGGTGTGGGATTGATAACCTGAATCAGACCGGCTTCATGACTTATTATACTACGGATATAAGGCCCTGCGGCGGCCATAGGCTTAAATTGTTCGGCCTGAATATAATCTACCTGATAAATTTCATCTAGAACAAACCCCGCCAATTGATCGCCTGATTGCACCACAATAAACAGGGTTTCATCGGTTAATGGTGATGCTGGCTGTTTGAAAACCAGGCGCAAATCTAGTAATGGCAACGGCTCTCCACGACGATTCACCAATCCCAACACTTCAGGCAGTGCGTCCGTCGCAGGAGAAACCGCCACCATAGCTGCCACCTCAACCACATCATCTACCAACAAAGCATATTGGTTATCGCCTAATCTGAAGCGTACAACGGGGATAAGGTCGGCAGCTTGAGAATTTGATGTGCTCATGAATCCCGCACCCGCTCACGTGTATCACTCAGCCACATAATCATGATAATGGTGGGAACGTCATCCCCTTCTAACATGATTTCATCTACCAAATCGCCAAGTTTAGAACGCAAAGCCGTGAGCACATTGTTCACCGATACACCAGCTAACCAGGGCGTCTCTGCTGAAATTTGTAGTCCAGTTTTTATCCCATTGGCGACACCATTCAAGTGGATGGTATGTGCCTCACCGGTATTCAAAACCAGTTCTGCCAATGTTGCGGCGGCGCTGGCCAATTGCGCGCGATATGCCGGCAAAAATCCTAATAACCCCGCAGCACGACGTACTGTATCGCGAACAATCATAATATCCATGCTGTCTTCAACGCGCACCGACATCACAGGCGGGCGCATACTATAAGGGCCTCTTGATTGCGGCATAAGGGTTATTCCTTCTTACCGTTCCTATGGAACACGATTCACTCCAAAATGCCTAACTCTTGCAAGGTTGTAATCAGGTGCTCCGATGCAAAAATATCCTTAGGGATGTAATCGTCAGCACCAGCCCGCAGACCGGACATAGTCGCTTTAGGGCCAGCCTTTTCCGTCAGCATGATAATGGGTATATCTTGCGTGGCGGGATTGCGCTTAAGACGACGGCAGACCTGAAAGCCATCCATACTGGGCAATTTCACGTCAAGAATAATTAATGCTGGCGGGTTGGCAATGGCTTCCCGTAAGCCATCAGGGCCATCATATGCGACACGAACACGCAAACCCACACTTTCTAGCGTCTCTTTAATTTGAGCGGCCTGCGTTTTACTATCTTCAACTAACAAGACTTCTAAGGCCATTGTACATTACACCTATAATGACTGTGCAGATGTGTGACTGTCAATAAGACAATCGGATAAAACCAATGCTCTACCTAACTAATTTTAACAGGGTAGAGGGAATGTTTGTCAATGACACTACATATTGTACCGCCCCCGCCTCAATAGCGGCAGATGGCATACCGAAAACGGTTGATGATGCGCGATCTTGGGCGAGGGTGTGCCCACCTGCATCCCGAATAGCTTTCAGGCCGCGTGCACCATCATCACCCATGCCTGTCAGCACAATACCCATAGAGCGCCCACCACATACTTGTGCAACAGATTCAAAGAGCATATCAACCGCTGGTTGGTAACGGTATGTACCACGCTCCATGACCAATTTTGCCCGTAATTCACCATCTTTGCGCGCAAGAGTTAAATGAGCATCACCAGGAGACAAGTGTACCACGCCAGCCTCAAGCGCCTGCCCATCATGAGCTACACACACACCAAGTGACGTAGACTTATCTAGCCAACGCGCCAAGCCATAAATAAACTCAGGCGGCATATGTTGAACAACGACAATTGGCAGCGGGAACTCGGCAGGTAGCGCACCCAATAAGCGACTTAAAGCACTGGGGCCGCCAGCACTTGCGCCAATAGCGACCACCTCAGGTATTTGCAAACTGCGCAATAAGCCCGTCGTTGGCAATGTTGATTGTTCTACCAACGGAATCCGCCGTGCAACCAAACTCACTTTAGACATAGCGACCAACGTTGTGACCAAACGGCGATATTTCTCCTCAAACGCAGGGCTACGACGGTCAGGCGGCTTTTCCACCACAGCCAAAGCCCCGGCCTGTATAGCACGAAAAGATAGCTCCACTTCCGATGTTAAAACACCGCTGACGACAACAACAGGTGTTGGGTGCTGTTCCATAATCAACCGTGTTGCCTGTAACCCATCCATGCCCGGCATACGAATATCCATAGAGACAACATCGGGCTGAAGTTGCTGCACCAAAGCCAGCGCCTCTGCCCCATCGCGTGCCTCGCCAATCACTTTCATTCCCGGTGTGGCGTTAATCATTGTCGCTAAATGTCGCCGTATCGTGGGGCTATCATCAGCCAGTAAGACACGGATTTCCCCATTGGTCATGGAAGCGTCGCTGTTCATTTCAAATAGCGGGATTATACCACCCAATTTATAGCATACTTGTTTACATTTTAACCTTTTGTAGAGAAAACTGTGCTATGACAACATGTGAATTAGGCTTGTAAATCGTATATTTCGGGTTGAGGGATATAAATCAACAGCGATACCTGTGAAAAATTCGTATAATAAACCCTGTAGGAATACTAGCGGGAAACCTTGCCGCTTTGCCCTCGGTGACGTATGCTTATAATGAAGCGCTGCGTAAAAAGTGAGAATAACCATGAATGAGCAAGCCTCAAACGGTGATGACCTTATCGGCAAAACTTTAGGCCAATTTATCATCCTCGAAGAAATCGGTCGCGGAGGTATGGCGACAGTCTATAAAGCACGGCAGCAATCGGTCAACCGAATTGTTGCTGTAAAAGTTTTGCCCCGTCACTTTTTGCATGACCCTGGGTTTTTGGAACGCTTTAGCCGCGAAGTAGATGTTGCTTCTCACTTAGAGCATCCGCACATTTTGCCCATTTATGACTATGGCGAAGCTGAGGGTGTGCCATATATTGCGATGCGCTATTTAGGCGGCGGCAGTATGGCACAATTTATCCGCCGTGGTGTTCCAGAAATTGACCAACTCGTAAAACCGTTCTCACAAGTGGCAGCAGCGCTGGACTATGCTCACCAACAAGGCATTATTCACCGCGATTTGAAACCTGGCAATATTATGCTAGACGAAAACGGCAATGCTTACCTCAGCGATTTTGGCATTGTGCACGTGCTAGGGAGCAACCTAACAGGAAGCATGATTGTTGGCACGCCCGCATATATGAGTCCTGAACAGGCGCATGGCCTTCCCATTGACAGCCGTAGCGATATTTACTCCCTGGGTATTGTGCTCTTTGAGCTGTTGACTGGGCGCGAACCCTACCAAGCAGAGACGCCTATGGCGCTTTTGCTCAAGCACATTAACGAGCCAATTCCGCCACTACGCCAATTCCGTGCCGACATACCTGAAGCGGTGGAAAACGTTGTGGCGAAAGCCACGGCCAAAGAGCCTGATGAGCGTTATATTTCTGCTACAGAAATGGCAGAAGCATTTGCTGCCGCAGTGAATGATAATGCTTCACGCACCAAACCAGCAGCAACTAAACCCATTATTCCGGATGATCAACCCACTATTGCCGCCCCCACTCCGCCACCAACGCCAGCGCATATTCATCCAGCAACAGAACCGCTCCGTCCAGATACGGGGCAAATCCCACAACCAACGGGTGGGAGCAATCGTTTGGGCATCTTCGTGTTAATGGGCATCGTTATCATCGCAGCCGCGGCTATTGTAGCTGTCGTCGTCATAACTTCTCGCCCATCAGCACCCACCACCACCAATAATGACCCAACCCCATTCCCGCGTGCGGCGCGTATTCACACTGAGGACTACAGTCTGACAATGCCCACTATCTGGATGCCAGAGCTAGAGGAATACCGCAATCTGTCGGATGGCATACGGCTTTATCATGTGTGGGGCGATGAAGAGGGCACAGTAGAAATTGCTGCCGCGCTGACAGAGGACATGACCATTGAAACATATGAAGAGCGCTATGGGTTCACTGACTATGCACTGATTGATACCGAAACGTTTGACAATGGCGTAGAGCGTCGTAGCTATCGCATAGAAAACGATGAGGAGAAGCAAAACGGGCAAATTGACCTATTCTTCTATGCAGAGGATGATAACCTGTTTGTCCTGAGCTTCTATACAGCGGACAGCGTAGCAACGGATAGCGCCCTGCTCAACCGTATGCAACTCATTCTCGATTCGTTGCGTCTACACTTAGATAAACCGGTCAACAATTAACGACAATTAACGACCTGTATAATCGCGCAAATATAGAAAATCATGGCCAATGGTTCGTTTACTTAGTTTGGCGATATTGGGCATGGTGCGTTTGTAATGATTGCGCTTCACCCGTTCCCATACCTGTGTGACAAATTCGCGGCTAAACCCCTCTGCCACGACTTCATCAATGGTATAACGCTCATCCACTAGTAAATAGAGCACTTGGTCTACATGGTCATAAGTGAAGCCTAATTCATCTTCATCAGTTTGCCCTTCCCACAAATCTGCAGAAGGCGCTTTATCAATAATTGGCTGTGGTACACCCACCGCCCGCGCTAATTGGCGCACTTGATATTTATATAAATCCGCAATGGGTTGTAGTGCGACGCCACTATCGCCATAAATGGTGCTATAACCTAGCAAAAATTCAGTTTTATTGCTTGTCCCCATAACTAAACCGCCCCAATCTGCCGATTGGTCATAAAGCACAGTCATACGCAAGCGCGCCA
>DAOTWU010000039.1:0-15266 GCA_034435735.1 Anaerolineae bacterium
GATGGGCGTGCGCGTCATTCAAGATGGCAAGGTGGGCTATGCTTACACTTCCGACCTCTCTGAAGAGAGCATTGAACGCACTTGGCGCGCCGCTGTTGAACTTTCGGAAGTGGCCACGCCCGATGAATATCGCGCGCTGCCCGACCCCGAACCCATCCCCGATGAAGACCTGCAAATTTATGACCCACAGTTAGAGGCGCTGTCGGTTGAAGACAAAATTGGCTTTTTGGCAAAGGTCGAAGAGACCACGCTTAACTATGACCCGCGCATCATCGCCACCACCTTTACCCAGTATTTTGACGGCACTACGTCGGTGCATATGGCCAACTCTCGCGGGTTCGCTGGCGAATATAGCCGCACTGGCGCGGGCAGTTTCTTGTTTGCTGTTGCCCGTGGGAAAGATGGCGGGATGGTGAATGCGCCGGGTTTTGGCGCGGCCACCCACTGGCAGAAGCTAGACCCAGAGGCGATTGGCCGCGAAGCCGCCGAGAAAACGCTTAGTATTCTTGGCGGTGGCCCTATTCCCACCCAAACCGCTTCGGTTGTGCTGGATTATTTCGTTGGGGCGCAGATTTTGGGGGCGCTGGCGCTGGCGATGACTGCCGAGGCCATGCAGCGCAAACGCAGCTTCCTACTCGATAAATTGGGGCAAACCGTTGCCAGCGATATGGTGACGCTCATGGATAATGGGCGCTTGCCCGGCGGTTTTGGTAGCGCGCCCTTTGATGGCGAAGGCGTGCCGACTTCTGCCACGCGCCTCATTGATGAAGGCGTATTCCAGAATGTCATTTACGATAGCTATACCGCGCGTAAAGATGGCAAACGCTCTACAGGTAACGCCCAACGCAATGGCCACCAGAGTATGCCCACGCTTGGCCCCAGCAACTTCTACATGCAGCCGGGGCAACTCTCCCGTCAGGACATCATTAAAGGTGTGGAGAAGGGGCTGTTCGTCATCAGTGTAATGCAGACGGGCGGCATTGACCCCGTCACTGGCGATTGCTCTATGGGCGCGAATGGCGTCTGGATAGAAAATGGCGAATTTGTCGGGCCAGTTGGCGGTGTCACTATCGCCACCACGCTGGGCGATTTGCTGAAAAATATCACCCAAGTGGGCAATGACCTGCGTATGGTGCCAATCTTCGGCAATATTGGCGTGCCCACCCTGCGCGTGGATAACGTCACCATCGGCGGCACATAACCCGCTAACTATTCGCTAGACGACGAGGGGCGACAAAAAGCCCCTCGTTTTTAATTGCGCCTATATCGCCTATATAATGAAGTTTGCTTATAGATATGTAGCGCAGGCGGTGCGGCTTGTGGCCGTGTTTTGGCGATTGTGCTAAGATGCTTGTATATACATTTCCATATATAACAGTGAATGTCACCATGAAAAAATTTTTTACACCAGACGATTATACACTTATCATTGATGATGTTTCGGCTTCACAAGCTGAAAATCTATTGCAGAAGTTCAACCGGCTTCACAAATACCTAGAACCTCGTTTCAAACCTGCGGCCATTTCCTTATATCCCTATACCCCACAGGGGCAAGCGCGGCAAGTCATCCAGCCCAGCGTGACCGGCGCGCCATTGAGCTTGGTGTATTATCGTGGGCGAACGCAGGCCGAAGTTGTTGAGCGCCTTATGGGGCGTGACCAGATTGGCGAGGCGTTCAAAATCGCGCCACAGCGCCACCCAGTGATTGAAGTTCGTCTTTCGCCACAGCATTATGTGATTGAACTTATCCTCTCGCCACAGGCGTGGTGGGACCAGCGTAACCTTGTGGGAAAACTCTCGGTTGATCGCCACCGTAAGAGTTTTTTTGATTTATTGCAAAAATTAGGCGAGGGCTATCATATCGGCTTTTGGCCTGGCGGCGCATTGGGAGAGATGGAACTTTCCGTCACAAAGTTCACCCATATTAAAATTTTTGAGGAGTGGATGAGCACCTTTTCTGTTGGCAAAGATTGGTTTCGTATTGGGCGCTGGTACACGCCAGATGAAGCGCACATCGACGAAGAACACATCTTTGAGGAGACCATGCGCCAGATACGCGCCCTCTATGGCTTGTATAGCACAATCCTCTGGACTGGCGATAATAACTTCCATCGCTTCTACCAACAGCCTGCGCCTTAGCCTATACTGCCGTGACCTTGTCGCGTATGATGTGTTATTTAGAAAAAGCACATCACATGTTTGGGGATATTTATGGTTACAGTATCGGAGAATTCAACTACGCCACCTGCTGCTTCATCTTCCAGTAAACGGGCTAACTTGAAGACGCGCGTCATCACCGCGCTGATATTGATGCCCGTTTTCATCATCCTCGCCCGTTTGGGCAGTTGGCCGCTACTGCTACTCGTGGCAGCCATCGCGGTGATTGGCTTGATGGAATACTTCTATCTTGCGCAGGGGCGGGAAACGCAGGGCAGCGCGCTTGTTGGCGTTCCGTTGGGGCTGGTGGTTATTTACCTGTTTTACATTGATCAGCCGCAATGGTCATTAGTGGCGCTGGGTGTTGGCGCGGTGGCGACGTTTATTCTGGAGCAGGCGCGTCACCCAACAGAGTACCGCCGCAGTTTCATTCAAGTGTTGACCACGCTCGTGGGCGTGTTGTGGGTGGCGTTTCCGCTGGGATGTTTGCTGGCAATTCGCGCCTGGCCCGGTGGCGCTCATTGGATTTTCGCCGCGATTGGTGTTTCCGCTGGCACGGATACACTGGCCTATGTCGGTGGGCTATGGATTGGCAAAACCCCGTTAGCGCCAGTGCTTTCGCCGAAGAAAACGCGCGAGGGCGCTGCCGTGGGTATGATTGGCGGGATTGTCATCCCTGCGGTTTTTCTGGCGCATGGCGGCCTACTCAATGCGACTACAGGCGTCATGCTATTGGCTGGCCCGATTATCGCCATGCTTGGCGATTTGTTCGAGTCAGCAGTCAAGCGCTATTTCAATGTCAAGGATTCGCATCTGCGCGGGTTTAACCTGTTTCCCGGCCATGGCGGGGTGCTGGACCGCATCGACTCTATCCTGTTTGTCGCCGCATATCTCTACATTTATGGCCTCTTCGCTGGCTTTGGGGGCTAATCTAGACATATTTCAACCATAAACAAACGCTTTTTAGTACCTGTGGCATATGGCGTTTGTTTAGAAATTGTCTAGAATAGAAGTAAGTATTGAAGCGGATGAGGAGTTAACAGATGGTGTCCTCTACCAAAAAAGCGCCGCATCGGGAACAACTATTGGCAATGGCCATCGAAGCCGCCAAGAAAAAACAGCGTGATGGCGCGCGGGTGATTTTTAAGCAAGTGCTACGCCAAGACCCGCATAACATTCGCGCGATGATGTGGCTGGCTAAGTTGGCGCGCAACGATAAAGAGCGCCGCCACTGGCTAGAGCAGGTGTTGGCCATTGACCCTGATAACGAGCTGGCGCGGCGTAAACTAGACGAAATGGCTTATGAAGAAACGGCTTCTACCAACCGCACCCTGTTCGTGGTTGGTGTGAGTATTGTCGCTGTGTTGGTGGTGGTCGGCGGCATCTTATTACTCGTCTCCCTCAATAGCGGCTGACCATCAAAAATAAAATGAAAAGCGAACGCGCCTCCATTTGCGAGGCGTGTTTTTGTTTCTGCCTCCAGCGAATTGTTTGGGAATTGTGTCCCTATTTTTATCATGTTTTTATAAGTAGGACGGTTGATAACTATTATGTATTGTTATAATTAGATTATCTGTGGGGAGTGTAGAGGTGTGAAAATGCAAAAGCATTTTACTCAATATATCTTTTTGCTCATTATCCTCTTCGTCGCCGCCTTCCCTCTTCAAGCACAAGACATTGATACCAGTACCATGCCCGATGACTATAATTGGTGTTTTGAGGGTGAGCCATGGGGTGATGGCCGCTGCAATACTCCTGATGAGCGGCTTTCATATTGCTTGTGGCAAATGGGGTGGTATCTACCGCGTGTTGCGTCTGGGGTATTCACGATGGAACAGGTTGTCAATACGTCAGACTGCTTCCAGCCAGCACCGCCGCCCGCTGATACAGCATTAGCTTCTGATGACCTCGTTGCCTGTTTCTATCGCATTGTTGTGTTGTGGGGGTCACCATATACCGGCCCGTATGATTTATTAGTGCAATCAGATAATTTCTCTGCGCCTGCCCTGCCCGATTCGGATAGTCCTGTGTGCCGTGAATATGGCTATATCATACATGGCAATAACAATAACAACGTTATCTATGGCAGCGATGTGAACGATAAAATCTATGGCTATGGTGGCAACGATACGCTATATGGCGATTCTGCTAATCCCACCACCAACGGCGGTGATTATATTGATGGTGGCGATGGTAATGACACTATCAATGGTGATGTGCCTATTGGTCCAGATAAGGTCACAGGTGGGCTTGGCGATGATACGCTTCTTGGTGGCAATGGCGATGATCGCATCTATGGCGACCATGAAGACGCTTGGCAAGGCTGCACTGATGACTATATCGATGGTGGCGCGGGGCAAGACATCATCTATGGCGACACCGAGACAGGGTATGGCTGTGGTGATGACGAAATTCATGGTGGCGCGGATAGCGATGTCGCCTTTGGCGATTCCTCTACAGGGCCGGGCGATGGGGAAGATATTATATACGGCGATGATGGTGATGATACCCTTTATGGCGATAGCCGTGATGGATATGGCAGCGGGAACGATACCATTTATGGTGGTGCTGGCGATGACACCATTTTTGGCGATTCGCTCAGTGGTGATGGCGATGGTAATGACATAATAAACGGGGGTGGTGGCGTCGATACGGCCTATGGCGATAATAACGCTGGTACAGGTACAGGGAATAACAACTGTACTGGTGTAGAAAATGCCACACAGTGCCCTTAAACTGCGCTACTATATATAATGAAGAGGCGTCCATGTTAGGGCGCCTCTTTCGCTTTGCACTAAAGTAAACTGAGCTGTTGTGGTGGTTCATCATCCCCGTCGGATGGTGCTGGATTTTGCTGGCGCATCTGCCGCACCTGCTCTAATACGGTGAGTAGGTTGGCAAAATCGCGCTCCATGTCATGGCGCAAATTCGGGTTACGCAGCGCCGCGGCAGGGTGGTAAAACGGGTAATATGCCCGCGTGCCCTGGGGCGTCTCTTCAAAGCGGGCTTGCCCATGAATGCGGCTGATGCGGGCATCGGGGAAGTAACGCGCCATGCTGAAGCGCCCCAGCGTGGCGATAACCAGCGGGTCTATCACTTCAATTTGGCGGTCTAAATAAGCCTTGCAAGCAGTAATTTCATCTGGTTGGGGGTCGCGGTTATCTGGCGGGCGGCACTTCACGACATTGGCGATAAATACTTGAGAGCGATCGAGACCAATTTTTTCTAACAAATAGTCCAGATATTTACCAGAGCGCCCGACAAATGGCAGCCCCTGCTTATCTTCATGAAAGCCTGGCCCCTCGCCAATGAACATAATATCGGCATTGGGGTCGCCATATCCCGGTACGGCGTTGGTGCGCCCTTCGTGTAAGCGGCATAATGTGCAAGCGCGTACTTCTTGGGCAATAGTCTGTAATTCGGCAGCCTTATCCATCTAATAATTCCCCTTTTATAATCATTTGTTCTATTCTAGCGCACCCTTATCCCCCATGCAACGGCGCGCGTTAATGCACTGCTAAATTCCTATCTGACGCTCGTTCCTACGCTGGTCTGACGCTTGTAATACGTTTCGAGAGAACCTGTTGCGCATTTTCCTGACTTACATATAGTTAAATGTATGGGGGCAGATTATCGGATGCTCTTATATCCGAATACTGTTCAGCTAACGTCCAACTTACTATATAGGGAGGAAGTTATGACTTCCAGAGGGGCAAAATTGCTCTTGTTGTGTTTTGTATTCATTATTGCTTTAACGCCGGTTGCGGCACAGGACATCATTACCTATGGTCAAACCATTCAAGGTAAAATTGATGCATCTACGCCGCAAGCCTTCTACACATTCAATGGGAACGCCGGTGACATCATCGCTGTGAGCGTTTTGGGGATTTCCGAGACTTTACAGCCAACCGTGGCGTTGTTTGGCCCCAGTGGCCAGCTCGCTTTCAGCAATGGCGACATCTTCACCGCCATCACCACCGATGCCAGTTTGAACTATCGCCTGCCGTCTGCTGGGGCTTATACGCTCATTGTCAGCGGTGCCCCCGGCACAACTGGCGCGTTCATGCTCACCTTGCAGAACAGCACGCCCGCTGTCAGCACCGGCCTTTCGCCAGATGCGCCCACAACAGTGAACATCCCGCTTGGTGCACCGTCGCAGGTTTATAGCTTCAATGCCGATCCCGCCGCTCCGGTACAGGTCACAATTCAAAGCCAGACAAGCGGCTTCAACTTCACCGCTGTTGTGCGCGATGCAAATGGCCAGATTGTCGCCGTTATTGGTAGTGGCGTCAGCAGCGCAACTTTCGCAATTCCCGCTGGCACAGGCACATATGAAGTTGTCGTCTCTTCTGCAGACCCAGCCACTGAGGGCACAATCACCGTAGCCTTAGGCGGTTCTGCACCTTCGACCAGCGCGCCTCCGCCCGCAGCCACTGAACAGTCGTCGCAACCTGCCGCCGCGCAGCCCCCTGCTGGCGTGTGTAGCGTGACACCAGCCAACAACGGCGTTAACATCCGCGCTGGCAATAGCACCGCTTTTGATGTTGTCGGCACATTACTGCCTGGCACATACGCCACAGTAAATGGCCAGAATAGCGGCTGGTATAACATCAGCTACAACGGCGTTCAGGGGTGGGTTGCTGACTTCGTCGTCGCGCCGAATGGCCCATGCACTGGCTTGCCTTTCGTACAAGCACCTCCGCCGCCAGCGCAGCCGCAACCACAGGCAACTGAAGAGACTGGCCAGCCTACACCAACAGCCGTTCCAACTCAGCCGGGGCAAACCACCCAGCCGACCCAACCACCACCGCCGACCGCCACCACCCAGCAGGCGCAAACCGCCCCGCCGGACATTGATGTGCACAATTTCGTGCTCCATCGTGATAATGGCGGTACGTTCAGCGAGGCCGTCTCCTACTCCGGTGGCGATACATCCGACCGCGTCCGCGTCACCATTGACGACCTGAACCAGGGTATTGGCTCGCAAACACGTGAATTCCAACTTGTTTTGACCTGCTTCGGTGAGGGTACAGAGAACTTGCGTTGGGGCACAGGTGGACCAAGTAGCCCGATGGGCTTGTCTTGTGGTCAAAGTGTGACCATTTTCCACACGTATGATTCCAACCAAACCTACCTCAACATTGGCTTCCCCAATGGTGGCGAAGGTAGCTATGTACAGTACCAGATTACCGCGGTGAAATTGGGCGGTAGCTAAATTGCAATAACTTGGCAGGGGCGGGAATTTGCTCGCCCCTGCATCTTGACATCAGACCCAACTACCGCTAAAATCGCACCATCTCGCCAAGGTAGCTCAGCTGGTAGAGCGACGCACTGAAAATGCGTAGGTCCCCAGTTCGACCCTGGGCCTTGGCACAGAACAGTCCACTTCGGTGGGCTGTTTTGTTTTAGACGCCGCCCAACAATGAGGGTAGTAGCGCCCCATAGACAATGAGCATTTGCCCTGGCCCATAAAGTAGCCAAACTGTATCCCCAATAAGTGGGAAGTACATATCGTTAAAAATTTGGGCGGCCAATATCAAATCGCTGAATAAGAACAGCCCCGCGCCAATGCCAACCGGCATAAAAGCATCTGCCTGTAGGCCTAATCCTGTGGCCACGCCCGCCGTACCCGCCAGCAATAGCGCATAAGGCAGCGCCAGGATGTGCATAACCGTACGTTCGCCCGTTCTATATACGATGCGATACCAGAATATCAGCGCCGCCACCCACCAAACACCCAGCGCAATGATGAATGCCGCCGGATCGGTGTATTCGCTATTGCTGGTATAGCGCACCAGCCCGAAGATATAGGCGACGTGCCCTAGTCCAAAAGCCGCTATGCCACCAATCACGCGGTTGGGCGCAGGAAGCAATTTCGCCATGAATAAATCGCCAACAAACCCCAAGCTCATCCCCACGGCTAGCCAAGTCATTAAATCAGCCGCTACGGGGTCACTGATGCCGCTGCGCAATGCCCAAGCCCCAAGCGCCAGCGCAAACGAGGACAGCATCCGCATGGGGCGGGGAATGCGGTGCGTCTGCTCGTCATCTGCCTGCCCGAAGATAAATCCGCCCAATAATGCCGCTCCCCAACCAGCCAGACAAATTAAAGCGAGGATATTTTGTGGAGATGCAATTTCAATAGCCATGAAAAAACTCCTTTTAGTTAATATGTATTACGGCTATGGTGTTTAACATAATCGATAAGCTCTTCTGTTGTGGCGGGCAATACAACATTGCGATGAATACCCAGTAAGGCTAATTGCATGAAACGTGTCGCCATGTAGCGCACGCTCTGCCGCATGCCGCTCCGTATCCACCAGTACACTACGCCCAGATAGGCCGCGCTTAAATAGTTGACCACAAATGCTTCTGGCAAGGGCAGCTCTTCATTTTCAATGGTTTGCCGCAGCCAGCGCCGCCCGATGTGCTCTAGTTGTGCCTGTAGTTGGGTGATGAAGACGCCGCCACTGCGGGTGCTGAACATGGCCTGATAGAAAGCAGCATGATTTTGCACATGTTTGAAGAGTTCGATAAAGGGGCGCTGTAGGGCGTCTAAATCTGGTTGGGGGCTACGGCGGGGGATATGTATTTTTTGAATATCTTCTAAAACGCTTTGGATGATATGCTGTACCAAATCGTATTTATCTTGATAGTGCAGATAAAAAGTGGCGCGGTTTAGTCCAGCACAATCGGTGATGTTCTGCACGGTGATGCTTTCGAGGTCTTGCTCTTTCAACAAGTTCAATAAAGCATCCTGAAGCGCCTGACGGGTACGGCGTTTACGTGGGTCAATATGCCCCTCACTTTTCGACATTTTCCCCTCTTTCGTTGTTTAGTCGACACAGTGGCGTTAATTATAGGCTTAATAGTATTAGTTTGTCGATATGATAGAAGATATGTGTTTGCCGCTTATACCTTCAATGGATGTGGGAGAGGTCTATGACTAGTGTAAAAACAAAGAAACAAACGCCACCATTATACCGTGGCATATCTCCATGGAAGCATTTTTTTGCCTTTCAGCGTGACCGCCATGCTTTCTTGCGCAAAGCTTATAAAGAAGCCGGCCCAGTTTTCACTATTCAAATGGGGCCTAAGAAAATTGCTATCATTGTTGGACCGCAGAACCATAAAATTTTCTACGAACTGACCGATACCAAATTACGCGCTGACCTTGCTTATGTTTATTTACGGCGCATGTTTGGCCCCTTGGGCTTTACTGCCCCGCCGGAAGAGTACCACCGCCAACGCCCCGTATTGCATGCTTCTTTCAGCCGTAAGCGAATGGTGGGCTATGTGCACATCATGCAGGAAGAAATTCGCCAGTGGTTGGATACATTGGGTGATGAAGGCGAGTTTGAAATTAACCATGACCTCACCCTGGTGATTCAAAACGTTGCGGCACATTGTTTTATGGGTGTTGATTTTCGTAACCGCATGGGCGAAGAGTTTTGGCATAATTACAGCATTCTCGGTAGGGGGATTGACCCAATTTTGCCGCCGGGCTTGCCCTTGCCGCGCTTCATCCGCCGCGACCGCGCTAAAGCACGCCTGCAAAAAATGTTGCGCCCCTTAATTCAAGAGCGCCGCGCCAATCCTGATAAGTACGATGATTTCCTGCAAGATTTCGTCAACGCCCGCTATAAAGATGGCGAGCCAATGGAAGACAATATAATCATTGGGCTGATTATGGCGCTGATGTTCGCCGGCCACGAGACCACTATCGGGCAGGCGTCATGGACAGTGCTTCAGCTCATCCAGCATCCCGACTATTTGCAAAAAGTGCTCAATGAGATTGACCAGCTTTTCCCCTATGGTGAGATGCTCAGCATCACAGACTTACCCAAGTTGCAACATACTTATTGGGCGGTGATGGAAACTGCCCGCACTAAACCATCAGCAGACATCAATATGCGTGTTGCCGTCGAAGATGTTGAAGTGGGGGATTATGTCATCCCTGCGGGGTGGCCTGTGATGGTCGTCGCGCCAGTTGCTCATATTGTAGAAGAAGTTTTTGAAGAGCCTTTCGAATATGACCCGTTGCGCTTTGCACCTCCACGGGAAGAAGACCGCCAGCGCTATAGTATCATCGCTTGGGGCGGCGGGGTGCATAAATGCACTGGCATGACATTTGCTATCAATGAAATGCTGCTGATTACGGCGATGCTGTTCCAGCGCTATGAATTGGAGATTGTCTCTCCTAAAGAGCCAAAGTCCGTTTATGGGATTGGCGCTATCCGTCCAGAGCAAACGATTGTGCGCTATCGCCGCCGCGAACAGCCGCTAGGCCTCCATGCGACCCGAGAGACCAGCACAGAGGAAGGCTGCCCCGCCCCGCATAATCAAGACGCAGCGGAATGCCCTGTGCCCCATTCGCAGGACTAAAGCGATATTCTCAATGCTTGTATCAAGGCTGTATGGCGCAACTCGTTAGTACATTTTCCCCATCTTAGCCATACAGCCTTTTGTTCTCGCACTTAATGACTTGCCCTATTTGCTTGCCAATAGGATAATACTTTATCGTAGCGGGCCAACATCGCACAGCAAAGGAGTTGACGTGAATCGGTCCGAACTAGTCCTTAAAAAAGTATTGTTCTATAGCAGCTTGCTATTTATCTTGATTTTGGCCGCCTGTGGTGGGGGAGATGCCCCCGCAGGGAACAGCGATGCCGCCGCATCTGATAACACTGATACCAGTGGTGGGAATGTCGCCGCGCAAAGTGCCCCGATGCAAACGGATAATGGCGATTTAGTGGCGTTAGTAAATGGCGAGCCTATCACCCGCGAAGCCTTTGACCGCGCCTTAGCCCGTATGCAAACCGAGAGCGCCATCACCGACCCCGCCGCTATGGAGCGCGTCGTGATGGATATGCTTGTTGAACAGGCGCTTATCCGCCAGGCCGCACAGGAGCTAAATATCTCCGTCAGCCAAGAAGATATTGATGCCGAAATACAGGGGCTTATCGAAATGGCCGGTGGTGAAGCGGGCTGGCAAGAGTGGCTGGCGGTCAATATGTATACTGAGCAGGAATATCGCGATGCTATCGCTAACTCACTGCTCACCCAGCGCGTCATTGATGCGATTACCGCAGATTTAAGTGGCGATGTACCACAGGTGCATGCCCGCCATATTCTCCTACCAACCGAAGCCGATGCCTTAGAAGTATTGCAACTGCTGCAGAATGGTGGTGATTTCGCCCAGCTGGCGATGACTTACTCCGTGGCGGCAGATGCCCAACTCGGCGGCGATTTAGGCTGGTTTACCCGTCAGGGCTTGTTAGAGTCTTCGCTGGCAGATGTGGCTTTCTCGTTACAACCGAATGAAATTGCTGGGCCGGTGGCGACGCGCCTCGGTTATCACATTGTGCAAACGCTGGAATATGCCGAGCGCCCCATCAGCGAAGAAGACCGCGCTGTTTTAGCCCAAATTGAATTTGAAAATTGGCTACAAACATTGCGCGAGCGCGCCACGATTGAACGTTATCGTTAAAAGGGGGCGTGGCCATGTTTGGGCAAGGCCGCAATCGTCTATATAATGTTATCAGCCTGATTTTCGTCATCCTGTCGGTATTGTTTGGGTGTTATACCATCATACTCTTGCTGACCGGTGGTTGATGTAGGGCTATCGAATTAAGTCGCAAAAGGGCGTAAAAATGGCTAATCGTATTTACAACATTTTAAGTGGTCTGTTTTTCTTGCTCTCGCTTGTTTGGTTGGTGTTTGTCGTGGTGCGCTTTCTTGGCCCGCCAGTAGAGCAGCCAATTGATGTGGCGCTATTACCGCCGACGCGCGTCGTGCCGTCGCCAACCGTCCCCACCAATACGCCAACCTTCACGCCCGGCCCGCCCACACTGCCGCCGACCTTCACCTTTACGCCGTCGCCAACCTTCACGCCGACCGATACGCCGACGTTGACGCCAACCATTACACCATCTGCAACTATTACGCCCACACCTGCGCCAACTGATACGCCGGAGAACTCTCCGACACCAACCATCACGCCGACGTTGACGCCGACCATCACACCAACTGGCCCAACGCCAACCTTCACGCCCAGTCAAATACCGTTTCCTTTTGTGCTGCGCGATAATCAAGTTTTGATGGTGCAGAATACGTTCAATAGCGCTGGTTGTGCCTATCAAGGCGTTGGTGGGCAAGTGTTCGATTTGAATGGCAATGAGTACAGCGCTGGCAACTTGCAGGTGCACGTTTTCAACGATACCATTGACCGCGTTGCGCTGGTTGGCTCAAATGCTAATTATGGCGCGGTTTCCGGTTGGGAAGTACCGCTAGGGAACGCTGTCAGCTCTATGTTCATCTTTGTCCAGCTAGAGACGATTAATGGCGCGCCCGTTGCCGAACGTATCACTATCCAGTTCCCCGGCAGTTGTGACCGTAATGTGGCGTTGGTGCGCTTCATCCAAATTCGCTGAGGCCTATGACTGAAGACGAGAAGTACCAGCAGGGCGGTGGTGTTCGCCGCGTCAGTAAAAAAGACCGTAAATCGAAGATTGAGACCGGCCCGCTTTTCCCACCTGAAGAGAAGCCGGTCTCTTCTCCTGAACCCGTTACTATAATAAATGAAGAGTCTGCGCCAATTGCAGAGGGCGAACAAGCCGCACCAACCGAGCAGGCACATGCCCCCGTTGGTTATGCGCCACAGCCACCACGCGGCAACCCATTCCGCAAGACGGATTTTATCGCCTTGTTCTTTTTGATACTGACGGCGGCCACTTGTGTCTGGTATGCTGCTATCTGGAATGACCCCTATGGCGCGGTGAACCCGCTATCGCCGCCGACGCCTTTCATCGTGATAACCGCCACCTTCCCCGTTGGCGCACAGCCTGCTTTACCCCAAAACCCCACACCTGACAGTTTAGCGGGAGAAGAAGCCTACCCGTTTGCCATGGCGGAAAGTGGTGTACTCTATACCCCAAACGCCAATGGGCGCGGCTGTAGCTGGGCGAGCATTGCCGGCGCGGTGATTGGTTTAAATGGTGAGCCGCTCTCTGGCTATGGGGTAGAAATCAGTGGCGAATTGGGGGGCGCGCCCTTCCGAGAGAAAGTTTTTAGCGGCTCTGCGCTCACTTTTGGGCCAGGTGGCTATGAATTTCCGCTGGGAGAAGCGCCCATCAGCGGCGATTTTACCGTTCAGCTATTCACCCCACAGGGTGCACCGCTATCCCCCGTATACACCGTGCGTACATCCGATAATTGCGAGCATAACGTTGCCATCGTCAATTTTGTCCAGCAAAGCGGGTTTTAGATTGATATTAAAGACGCACACATAATCAGCGAAAAAGTGTTCCAATATATTAAATAAAGTCATTTACTGGAGGGATGGGCGATGGATATTGAGCGGCAAGTGCTCATGCTATATGAGATACCCAGTTTGACCGAAGAGCTGCGCGATGACGCGGCCAAACTGCTATTGAAATGGGGCGAACAGCAAGTGCAATGGTTGGCCATGCGGGGTGATGAATCGTTGCCGTTTGAAGATGCCTGTGGCCAGTTACAACGCCTGATGAAATACATCAATCGCTTCATCGGGCGGCGCGTTTATGCCGATGCTGAAAAATTGGAGAAAATCCGCGCCCGCCTGCTAGAAGCCGCTAAAACATTGGGCTATACGGTCGATGAAGCCGTCTTCGATAAGTTATTGCAATCCCCCCAAGATGACGATGCTGACGATGTTGAGCTGGTGCTTTCGGCCATTCAGTCATCTTCTGCCACAGATGCCGCCGCCGTCGCCCCCGCGTCCGATAGCTTGGAAGTACCCGCCAACGATACGCCCGATACTCCAGCTTCAGACCAGCCATTCTCCCCAGATGGTCCCTCTTTGGAAATGTAGCCTTTACCTGTTTTTCATTTAGAAAGGATGTGCCACATGAACAGACGCATTTTCGGTGTGCTTGTTTTAATTCTTGTCCTTATCCTTGCCGCTTGTGGTGGGGCAGAGTCAACCACTGCTTCCCCGCCAACAGTAGAGCCAACCACCCCCGTCGACACCTCTTCCGATACTGTACAGACCATCGACGTAGGGCAAGGCTTTGGCGCGGCGAAAGGTTTTTGGCAGGTTTATTTCAATGCGCCCACCGGCAGCAGTGACCCTTCAACTTATACCAATGGTATTGATGAGAATCTAGCGGCGGCTATCAATAATGCGCAGCGCACTTTAGATATTGCTGCGTTTGAGTTTAATAATCCGGTGATTACAGAAGCCGTTTTGAATGCCCATGAACGTGGTGTCGTTGTCCGTATGGTCACCGATAATGAACACGGCTTAGAGGATGACGATTCTACGATTGGCGAGCTTATCGACGCGGGCATTCCGGTGGTAGATGACGACCGCAGCGGCCTTATGCACAATAAATTCATGATTATCGATGGCACCGTCGTCTGGACGGGTTCATGGAATTACACCATCAACGGCACTTACCGCAATAACAACAATGCCATTGTGTTGCGCTCTCAACGTGCTGTTCAAGCCTATCAGGCCGAATTTGATGAGATGTTCACTGGAAAAGAATTTGGCAAAACTTCAACATCTAGCACTGTGAAATTCACCCAGGATGGTGTGCCTATTCAAATCCTCTTCGCCTCCGAAGATCCTGTCCTCGATACTTTAGTAGAGGTGCTAGGAGGCGCACAAGAGAGCATCCGCATGATGGCCTTTGTCTTCACTGAGGATGTGCTTGGTGATGCGGTCGTAGAGCGCATTGGGGCGGGTGTTGATTTTGCTGGCATTTGGGATAGCCGCCAAGCTACTACGCGCTTCAGCGAAATGGAACGCATTGCCTGCGCGGGTGGTGATGTCCGCATTGATGGCAACCCCTTCGTGCTCCACCATAAAGTGTTCATTATCGACGAGCAAACAGTGGTGACGGGTTCGTTCAATTTCAGTGGCAATGCCGCAGAAACCAATGACGAAAACGTCGTCATCATCACTGACCCCGACATCGCCGCGCTGTACCTCGCCGAATTTGAGCGCCGTTGGGCAGAGGCCAAACAGCCCGATGCCGAAGACATCACCTGTGAGTAACAGGCTATAGCATAAATAAATTGGATAGTGTTATTGTTGGTGTGGGGGTACAATTTGCCCCCACATC
>DAOTWU010000040.1:0-4409 GCA_034435735.1 Anaerolineae bacterium
CCATGACGGTCGTAAATAAACGTACTCTGGAAACTTTCGTAGTCATCAATGCCAGCAATCTCTGCTGATAGTTGCTCTTCCAGTTCTGCGCCAAGCGTAATGGCCAGTAGGCTCACAATACAAAATAGCCCGCCACAGAACGTAACAAAAACGCCAGCGAATATCCATAAACAGCCGGGACGGAATGCCCGTTTACGTCGGCGTTTAGGGGCGGGGCGGCCTTTCGGCGATGCGTTTTGGCCAGGCGGCGCGGGTGGTGTATAGTTCACCCGTGTTGAGACGACAGTTTTAGGCGCAGGGCGCTGGTAGGATGAATGGTCTTCCGTAGGCGTATGCGGCACGGTATGCTCCTGTCCAATAGGGTGTGGCACCGTTGCCCCCTCGTCGCCACGAACGGTGGGATGGCGCGCTGTCGCCTGTTGGTGCGATTGTAAATCCACCATATCTGGATTAGGGTCTAATCCGCCACTGCCGGGTAAGGTAGCTTTAGGGTCTGGCTGGCCGGGTTCTCTAAAAATTGGCCGCGTTGGTTGGCGTGGGTCTATGGGCAATGGCCCCGCTGGGTCGTTCTCATCAACCGCAGGCCAATCTGCTGTTTCGTCTTCATCTGGCACATAATCATCTGCCAGCGGCAGCTTGAACGGCACATCATCAGGATTGCCCTCTTCATCATGATATTCAGGCAATTTATATTCATCATCAGGTTGTTCTGGCATGGAATGCTCCGCAAAAAAGATTGACTGCCCCGATACGTTGCTCTATTGTCATTTAGTGTAACATGAAGCACGGTTGAAGACCTTGCCTTTAGCCTACGTTCAGTAAACGAGCGTAGTACGCTGGGTAGGCGCTGCTATTCGCCAGAGGCTTGTTGAGAAGATACCGAGATTTTATCGGATGGCTTGCGGTCTAAAGCACTGGGGCGTTTATGCTGTGGGGCGGCTGTAATCGAGAGTGGCAAGGGAAGTTGTCTGGGGGTGTCTGGTGTGGTGGGGATTTTCTTGTCAATGACCATGACTGATAAGCGCTGCAACACATCCCGAACGGGCCCGCGAATGGTGATGTCGCTCTCGCCATCACGATAGCGCAACACCAACTCATCATTGGGGCGCATCTCTAATAAGGCCGCAACCAGCGCCCGCACTTCGCTATCAGACATGTCTGCCAAAACTTTTTCTGGCATGAAATTAACCCCATGGTTGAACTAGGGGTATTGTAGCATGAAGCGGAAAAATATAGCTAATGGTTAAAGGTCTTCGGGCGACATCTGCCGCAACAACTCAATTACCACTTCTTTCACACTATCGCGGTATTGCGCAATACAAGGCATGACCAAATAGTCCCGCAACCCCAAGCCCATTTGAATATCATTGGCTTTCCAGGCGCGGTGGTGGTCTTGCTTATTCGCAGCCACGACAAGCGGCGCTTCGGGGTACATGCCGCGCAGGGTATAGAGAATGCTGACAAATGGACCAAAGCTCTTCGGGCGGCTGCTATCAACCATGACAACATAGCCCGTGGCGTGTAAGTTACTGAGGAGGTCACGTATCCAGATGAAATCGAAGAGTTCGGTGCTAGGTGGCTCTAAAAAGTGCAAAATCAGGTCACGGTTCGCCCGTACCCGTCCAAAATACCAGCTATAATGGGGTTTATCTTGCCATTCTGTATACTGGCTAATGCTTTTAATAAATGTAGATTTCCCAGATTTGGGCAGACCGATAACTGCAATATCGATGGTTTGCGCGCTGCTTTTAGGGCGAGCAATCTGGGGTTGCCGGACCTCAGGTTCTCTAATCATAACCCCCACACCTCAGTACATAAATATTGATAACGGAATTATAACATAAACTTATGTAAACTGCAGCTTATGTTCGTCAAAATTTTATAACTTTTTAACTTCCTTTAAGCTACGCTTACTCGTTGCTTACCCGATTATAGATAAGTGCAGGCCATAGGCGGCTTGTTTTGGGATTGTGCTGTTCGCAGGCCGAAAATCTTGTATACTGAATTTAACGCTATACACAACACTCATTATGACAACTATGGACCAAAACACAACAGACTATCTTTTACCTTATCCTTCCGGCATTATGCGATGGATATTGCGCTTGCCGCTTTATATGTATCGCCTTGGCTTAGGTGGGCTTATCAGTTGGATGCCGTTCGTTGTGGTCACAACGCGCGGGCGTCGTAGTGGCAAGCCCCGCTATGCTTTTCTAGAATATCGCCGCCATGGTAGCAAATATTATATTGTTTCGGGTTGGGGCAAACAGCCCGATTGGATAAAAAACATACTGGCTTATCCATACGTTACCTTGCGACGGGGAAACCGCACCTATTCGGCTTATGCCTCTATTGTTGAAGATGATGCCGAATCATTGCGGGCGCTCTATCGCTTCCGTCTACGCTCTCCTCTGTACGGTTTCCTGATGGCGCGGGTGGCCTCGTTAGACCGTAGCACGGTGGTAAATTACCGCAACTTGCCAGACATCACTGAAGATTTCACCATTGTTCGTCTGGAATTGCGCGACGAGTTGCCCCGTTTGCCTGCTTTGCCCAATGACCGCATGTGGCTGACGCAAGTAGCAGGTTTTAGCCTAGCACTTTGGGCATTGAGAGCCGTTTTGCGTTCGCGGAATAGTCAAGAGGATGAGGACTAATGGCGAACGAACACGAACTCGAACAAGCGCGTTTGATGCGACAGGTACGGACAGCGCTTCAAGAACAAGATTACCGCGCTGCTATTGAGAACTTAAAACTAGCGGCACGCTTAGCCAATAAAAGCGGCGACATCGGTTTAGAGGGGCGGCATTTGGGCAATTTAGCGTTGATTTACCACCGCCTTAATAAGCCCAATAAGGCGCTCCAGTATTTTCAATATGCCCTTAAATGCGCCCGCTTCGATGGTGACCGTGCCACAGAAGATGGCTTACTGGGCAACATGGGCAACATCCTGCGTGAGATGGGGCGGCATGATGAGGCGCTAGAATATCTCAATCAAGCGCTACTCATCGCGCAAGAAATTGGCGATGTGCGCGGGCGCGGTATCTGGCTGGCTAATATCGGCTTGGTTTTTGATGACCTTGGCGATTTTAGTAGAGCGGTTGAATATCACTCGCAATCGGTCAACATTGCCCGTGAATTGAATGACCAGCGCGGTTTGGCACAGCGGCTTGGCAATTTGGGCAATAGTTATTTATCGCTTGGCGATTATGTCAATGCGCTGCAAAATTATCAGGAATCTATACAGATTTTTCAGGAACTAGGGGATAAACAAGGTTTGGCGCTGCGGCTGGGCATCATCGGCAATATCTATGCTGAAATTGGCCGCGAAATGCGCCCCCGCCCAGAAGCCCTACAATTTTTACAAGCTGCATTAGACCATTACACCGTTACTATGGGCATCGCCCGCGAACTTAAAGACTATGCCGCCGAAGCCGAACTCATGCGGAGTGCTGGCAGTGTACTGGCGGAACTTGAGCTTTATGACCAAGCCATCGGGCATTTTCAAGCGGCGCGCCAGCTTTATTTGGAACAGGGACTGATTGATCGCGCCAATAGCGTGCAGGAGAATATCGATGTTATCCTGCGTTATTTGGAAACAGGCGATTTGCCCGATGCTTAAACGGGAAGTTATGAGCATTATCTAAAGGTTGTAACTATGTATACACGCCGTCGTCGTATTTCATTCGTCCGCTTAGTGATAATCGGCGTTGTAGCAGGTTTGGGTTTTATTATTTTTGATGCTTTGCGCAATCAAGCCCCCTCAGCAGAACCTTCTAGTCCGCCGACTGCGACTGCCCCCGTTGCCACCGTTGCGCCTGTTGATGATATAACCCTGCCTACCGCCACCCCCGCAGAAGCCGCCCTTGATTTAAGCCGTCCCATTCCTGGCCAAACCACTATCTTTATACCCTCTCTAGGCATTTACCAACCTGTTGTAGAAACTTATCTCGATGGGGTGAGTTGGGATGTCAGCCAACTTGGGAATAACGTTGGCCATTTGGAGGGTACAGCGTGGTTTAATCGCCCTGGCAATATTGCGCTTTCTGGCCATGTAGAACTGGCTGATGGGCGGCGTGGCGTTTTTGCGGATTTAGATAATGTGAAAATTGGCGACATCATCGAACTGCAACAAGGGGATGAAGTTCGGCGCTACGCTGTGGCTGAGGTTTCAACCGTCTCGCCCGATGACCTTACCCCCCTATACCCCAGCGATATTGAGATGCTGACGCTTATCACCTGTGGCGGTTATGATTTTCTCTCTGATTCCTACCAACATCGCGTCGTTGTTGTCGCTATACGTGTTGGTTAATGCCTAATGGGATGGCAATGATGGTGATGGCAGTTGGGCGGCGGCTGGCGGGGTATCTGGGGCGATTGGCTTTTTCCCTCAAAAAGCGATTGCAACG
>DAOTWU010000041.1:0-25317 GCA_034435735.1 Anaerolineae bacterium
ACCATAAGACGGCCATTGAAATGGTGCCATCTTCGCCAATAGCGAAAAGCGCTGTGCCATAAATGATGAGGATGGGGTCTGTACTGCCCACACTCAGCATCGTTTTTACCAAGATGACCAGTGCCGTAGCAGGATGCTGCAGGAAATAGCGTATCCCCTCTTTCAGGCTGGTATCTACGTGTTCGCGCTGTGTTTGTACCTCTTCAAGATAGTCTGAACGTTGTTTGATGTAATAAATGAGTACAGCGGAGACCATGAATGTTAAAGCATCTAATATAAGCGCAACTTCTACGCCAAACAAAGCCGCTAAAATGCCGCCAACAATAGCACCAACAGCCAACATAACCGACCATGTCGCACTGGAGAGTGTATTGGCAATAACCAAGTCTTTCTTATCCAGTAATGCGGGCAGAATAGCATTTCTGGCTGGTTCAAAAATTGAGGCGATAGTGAACTGTATCGCTGTTAACAGATAGATAAGCCATAAGAGGCTGGCGCTTTGAACCGCAAATAGCAGCAGTGAAACAATGCCTGCCCGCAGTATATCGCTCGCAATTAACAGCATTTTTCTATCAAAACGGTCTACTAACACACCAGCAAATGGGCTGAAAAGCATTGGCGGAATCATCCGCGCTAACAGAAAGCCACTTACTGCTGTACCTTCGTACCCACTTCCTGCTGTGAATTTGACAATCAAGGCAGAAAGCACAATCGTATTAAACCAATCCCCCAATGAGCTGACGACCTGTGCCAGCCATAGCCGCCCAAAATCAGGATTGTTACGAATGAGTGATAGATAGTTTTGCATATATCTTTATCCATCTTGTTATATTGGCTCTAAAATCCTAACCGATTTTGTGAAAAAGTCTACGGCCATTCAGTTTGGACTATTGGGTTGACGTGTTTCCTGCACAGGCGTATGATTGCCGCTTTGTGAATCCCAATTGTATGCTTGTGTTATGGAGCATAGCGATGCAGTCCTTACTGATGGTTGGTCTTGGTGGTTTTTTAGGTGCGAATGCCCGTTATATTCTCTCCACATGGGTGGCGCGCCACATCACTAAGCTTTTGGGCTTATCCTTGCCTGTTGGCACATTGTTTGTTAACGCCACTGGTTCGTTGTTGTTGGCGTTTGTCATCACATGGTGGAGCAGTCGTGTTGATGTACCGCGCAACATTCAGTTACTAGTTGGCATGGGGTTCTTCGGCTCTTATACTACCTTTTCTACCTTTGCTAATGAGAGCATTGCATTGCTCCAACGTGGTCAATGGAGCGACGCTTTAGGGAATATTGTGTTGACCAATGCTATTTGTTTGGCGGGGGTTATTGTTGGTGTGGCGCTTGGCCAGCGTTTCTTTGCTGCGGGATAGAAACTGAATGCTAGAACTTATTAAAGCAATTGTACTCGGTGTTGTTGAAGGCATTACGGAATTTCTTCCCGTTTCCTCCACAGGCCATCTAATTATCGTTGCAGCTTTGCTCGATTTTGGCCAATCATTACGCGATACTTTCATCATTTTCATTCAATTGGGCGCAGTGGTTGCTGTTGTCCTGTTTTATTGGCGTGATTTATGGTATCAGCTCACGCATTTCTATCGTGACCGCGCTGTTCTTCGCTTGTGGGGCGCTATATGCATCGCATTTCTGCCCGCTGCCGTTATTGGCGTTCTCTTTGGTTCAGCGATAAAAGCGCGCTTATTCTCCCCGATAACAGTCGCCAGCGCATTAATTGCTGTTGGGATATCGTTCATCATTATTGAAAAGCGTGCGGCTAATCAACCAGCCCCGGCGACAACGCAAACGATGGAACAAATCACATCCCGACAGGCGCTAATTGTTGGCTTATCTCAACTTTTTGCATTTATCCCCGGCACATCTCGTTCTGGTGCTTCTATTATTGGCGGTATGTTTGCTGGCATGAATCGCAAAACCGCTACACAATTCTCCTTTTACCTCTCTATTCCAACACTTGGCGGAGCGACAATTTATGATTTATGGGAAAATCGCGCTGGCCTCACCAATGGTGATTTAGGCTTATTGTTGGTTGGCGCGGTTGTTTCGGGCATTGTCGCTTGGTTGGCCATCCGCTGGTTGTTGCGTTATGTTTCTTCCAATGATTTTGTTCCCTTTGGTTGGTATCGCATTCTCGCAGGCGTATTTGTCTTTATCCTTATCCTGTTAGGCGTCTTCGCTTAAAGATGGTCCAAAGTTAATACTCTCTGCCTTTGCTTGCCTATATAATGAAATTAGTTGTAATGATGGGGGATATTGCGTTGAAGGCAAATATAGGCGGAGTTCATGTCCGATAATAACCAAGACTTGCAAAGAGCGGTTGTTTTCATCACAAATGGCGAAGATAGTGCATCCGTTCTCCAGATATTAGAATCAATGGGGTTTGCTTGCGAGGTTGTTGCTGATGAATATCAATTAGAGATAGCTTGCACGGCCCATTCCCCCAATCTCATTTATATGCATGATGTTAGTGAACTCTCCATCACAGCGATGGCATCGTTGCGGCAAACGCTTATCCCTGATACACCTATCTTATTCGGTGTAGAACACGTGAATGCAACCCTGCGTGACCGTATCACAACGTTGGGTTTAGCTGATTATGTGATAAAACCAGTCCAATATGATGAGCTTCTTCATCGGGTTAGAACCTTACTCTCCGTTCAATCCCCCATTGCTGAGTCAAGTTCTATATCACTAGAAAACCAACAGACCAACTTGTTGGCCATCTATGAGATTGGCCAACAGCTTTCTGGTACGCTTGATCAAAATGAGATATTCCGTCTTATCTACAAACATATTGCCAAAAATATGTTCCACTCTTCACTGATGAGTATCGCGACTTTTGACGCAGAAACGCAGATGATACGCTGTGTTTTTGCTATTGTTGATGACAAAGAGGGCGATTTATCTGAATTTCCTCCGATGCCTTTGGGGGAAGGGCCTAATAGCGATACGATTCGCACTCGACAGATACAAATTGTAGACCTGGCCGAGATGCGCAAGAAATTAGAGAAATCTGGGCGTGTTTTCCGCATTGGCGATGAGCGCTTGCCAATGTCTGCTATTTATATCCCGTTGATAGTGCGCAATCGGGTTATAGGGGTCTTGAACATACAGCATTATGACCCCCATGCATTTGATGATGTGGACAAAAATCTTCTAAATGTTGTTGCTAACCAAGCAGCAATTGCGCTGGAAAATGCCAGCTTATATAAACGTGTAAAACAACAAGTCCAAGAGCTTGAGGCATTATATCGCTCAACAGGATTTTATAAAATTGATCGTGACCTTAAAGATGCTGCAATACAAATTGCTGAAGCAGTAGTCCGAGAGTTTAGTCACATTGATTGTGGTGTGATGATTGTTGAAGATAATAGCGGCAGCATTATTCGTTTGGGGAGGGCTGGCTCTTACCAACCAGTCACCGAAACAACCTTATATCTTGATGGCCCCGGCCTTGTTCCAGAGGCGATTCGCACTGGTCAAGTTGTCTATGCGCCAGATGTCTCAAGCGACCCACGTTATATTGCTAGCGATTCACGCACAAAATCGGAGTTGGTTGTCCCTCTTCCAACTTATGAGAGAATTATAGGCGTTCTGGATTTGCAAAGTAAACAGACTAATGCTTTTTCACAGTCAGATATTCGCATTATTAAGGCTTTTGCAGAACGTGCAGCAGCGGTTATTGAGAATGTGATTTTATACAACCAAACCATCAATTATGCCGCTGAATTAGAGGATAGGGTTAAAGAGCGCACAAAAGAATACCGTGAAGCTTTAGGGCTGTTTGAAGCGATTTTCAATGGCAGCAGCGACGCGGTGTTTGTTCTCGATTCACAAGGTGAGATTCAACAGGCCAATCGTATCGCCTGTGAACTTTTCCAGATGAAATCACAGCCTAAGTACCCTCAATTTACCACCCTTTTTGATGAACAAAATGCTGAAACCATTCGCAAGGTTCTGAACGATGTGATGGCGCTTAACCAGCCTTTGCGGGAAGAGGTTGTCGCGCTACGTTCTGATGGAAAAACTTTTCCCGCTGATGCGGCGTTATATCCAATTTTTGAGAGCGAATCAAATGATATGCTGGGGGTGGTGTGTAGCCTGCGCGACATCACTGAGCGCAAAAGACATGAAGCCCGTTTGAAAGCGGCTCTGAATCGTGAACGTGAATTGAACGAATTACGTGCCCGTTTCGTGACCACAGTTTCTCATGGCTTTAGAACCCCTATGGCGCGCATTTTGTCTTCTAGCGAAATGCTTAATAAATATATTGATCGAATGGAGCCTGCTCAATTACAAAAGCGCCTGACACATATTGATAAAGCCATCCATGAAATGACACGCCTGATGGATAATTTACTGGTTGTAAGCCATGCATTAGAAGGCCACTTAACATTGCAATTGCAACCTTGTGATGTAACCCATCTTGCCCATCAAGCCATTCAAAAAGTTTTAGGGTTGCTTGATGAAGAGAGAGAGATTGTTCTTGAAGCAGAGGGCAATTGCACAGAAATTATACTAGACACAGATTTGTTTCAGCGGGCTGTCAGTGAGTTACTACTGAACGCTTTGCTGTTTTCCCCTAAGACCACTTCAGTGACCTGCCAGCTATTATGCACTTCTAACCAATTAGATGTATGGATTAAAAATGCAGAAACAGCTATAACAGACTATGATAAAGATAAGCTGTTTGACCTCTTCTATCGTGGTCAAAATGCTGAGCATATTAGTGGAACAGGTTTAGGTTTATCGTTAGTGCGTTTGGTAATAGAGTTGCAAGGTGGCGAGGTTTCCCTTGAAAATATGCCTGATGGCTCAGTTCGGGCCCATATTCAATTACCTTTACCCGTAAAATCTCAAGGAGATGATCAATGACCCGCATTCTTGTCATTGAAGATGAAGATGATTTGAGAAATGATATTCTTGAAACGCTTACTCTTGAGGGGTTTGAAGCCTATGGGGCAGAGAATGGCGCGGTTGGTATAGAACGTGCCCGTGAGGTGACCCCAGACCTAATTATCTGCGATATTATGATGCCTCAGATGGATGGGTATCAGGTATTGCAAACCCTACGGAAAGAAAATGCTACTGCAACTATTCCGTTTATTTTCCTCACAGCCAAGACAGAACGTGATGATATGCGTTATGGGATGGTTCTAGGCGCAGATGACTATTTGACAAAGCCATTCCGCATTAGTGAGCTGCTGGAGAGTGTGCAATCACGCTTGCAAAAACGTGCAGAAATGCAAGCACAGGCGGAACGGAAGTTAGAAAATTTACGAGCGAATATCGCTACTGCTTTGCCGCATGAATTGCGAACACCCCTCAATACAATTATCGGCTTTTCAGAGATGTTGATTTCTGAAGCGCAATACCTAAAGCCTGACCAGGTTGCAGATTGGGCACAGCATATTCACGGTGGAGCTATGCGCCTATTCCGCTTGATTGAAAACTACCTCGCCTATGTGCGGGTAGAAGCGTTAGCCCACCAGCCAGAATATCGCGAACGTTTCCGCAATGCCCGTTTAGAAGACCCCGCGTCTATTGTCGAAATGGTTGCCGCAGAGCAAGCCAACATTGTAGAGCGCCGTGATGATCTGCATATGGATTTGCAAGCGGATGGGGCTATTCGTGTCTCTAATGAAGATTTTACCGCTATCGTGCAACATATCGTCAGCAACGCCTTTAAGTTTTCTAAAAGCGGCACCCCTGTGGAGGTTGGCTTTGTAAGGGAAAATGATGATTATGTGCTAACGGTTAAGGACTATGGCATAGGCATGACCCCTGAACAGGTTAACGCTATTGGGGCTTATATGCAATTTGACCGTTTGATTCGTGAGCAGCAGGGTAGTGGTTTAGGGCTGGCTATTGTACGCCGTTTGGTAGAGCTTTACGAAGGCGATTTTACCATCACGAGTGTGCCTGATGATCATACAATAGTCACTGTGCGTTTGCCCCATGCAACGTAGCCCGCAACTATCGAAATTTGGTGAATTCCGGTATAATGAGGGCCGATACAGCGCCTTGCCTGTTCAAATTCAAGGAGGCCCTGCAAAATGAATTTGCGACATAAACACGTTCTTAATGTGGTTGTTTTAATATTGGCTTTGGTATTGGCGGGTTGTTATCAAGGCGCCGGTGGTGGAGAAACGACGCCAATCGCCCAAGTTTTGCCAACAGATACACCTATACCGCCAACTGCTACCAATACGCTTATTCCGACGAATACGTCTTTGCCGCCAACGAATACGCCTGTAGCAACAAACACGCAAGCTGCACCATTGGCGGCTGTGACTGCGCAATCTGCGGGTTCAGATACTCAAGCTAATGTTGCACCAACAACAGTTTTAGTGCCAACGTTGCCGCCAGTTACTCAGGTTGCCCAATTTGCAACGCCAACACAAGCAGGGCCAACATTGGATGCTTTTGCTTTAACAGGTACAGCTTTTGTTCAACAAGCAACTGCTGCTGTGGAGTTCATGATGACTTCCACTGCTCAGGCACTGGGCATAGGTATTCCGCCAACAGCAACGCCAACGCCATTTGGCCAAGTTCAGCCACAAACGCCCGTCTTTGGTGCGACCACAGACCCCTTCCAGCAAAATGTATTCCAGGGGGATTGTATTCATGAGGTGCGCGCAGAAGACCGCAACTTATTCCGTATTTCGTTGCGCTATGGTGTGCCTGTGCGTGATATTGCCAATGCCAGCGGCATCACCAATATTAACTTGATTACTGTTGGTCAGCGCTTGGTTATTCCAGGATGCGGTACAACCGGCGCGACACCACCGCCAACATCTACGCCACAAGTGACACTTGTGCCAACCACATTTGGCGCTGTTGGTACGCCTGGTGCTGCCGTTCCCGCACAGCCCCAAACAACCTTTACCGGTGGCGTCATTCATGTCGTAGAGCAGGGCGAGACACTGTTTGAGATTTCGTTACGTTATGGCGTTCCTGTACGTGATATTGCCAACGCCAATGGTATCACCGACATTAACCGTATTTATCTGGGACAGGAACTCGTTATCCCATAACGTTGACGGCTACATATTGAGTATCCGGGGCGGCGTTAGCCGCCCTATTTTCATTTAATGCGGTGAAGGAATTTCCTATGCAAGAAACCATTACTCATACTGAAGAAATTTATAAGGGACGGGTTGTCCATCTATTTGTTCACGATGTTCGTCTTGATAATGGCGTTACTAGTCGCCGCGAAGTGGTTCAGCATCCTGGTGCAGTAGCAATGGTAGCAATAGATGACGAGAATAATGTTTATTTAGTGCGGCAATTTCGCCTTGCTGCTGGGCGTATGCTTTTGGAAATTCCGGCGGGAACGCTAGAGCCTGGTGAACCCCCACAAGACGCCGCTATACGTGAGTTGCAGGAAGAAATAGGGCATAAACCCGGCCATATTGAGCCGCTTGGTGGTTTATATGTTGCACCGGGATATACCACAGAATATATTCACTTATTCCTCGCTACCCAGCTAGCGCCTTCTTCCTTGGCGGCGGATGAGGATGAGCAAATAGAGGTGGTTCGACTACCGCTGGCCAAAGCCATACAAATGATTGAATCTGGCGAGATTGTTGATGGTAAATCCATCGCGGGGTTATTGCGTGTGGCTCATAAGCTAAAGCCATAGTTTCTTGATAGGTGTATCAGTTCGTCCTTGTCGGTGGCGCTATTTTCATGCTATAATGCCGCTCTGCTATTATCTTGCACGTTCATACGCCTGTGGCGTATTTTGTTTAGATAAGGAACGTAACCGTGAGTGACGAGCTACTGAAATCACTGGTTGCCGAAGACCGCGGCCATCCTGAACTCGCACCAGGAGATACCGTTCGCGTTCATGTGCGCATTGTTGAAGGCAATCGTGAACGTATTCAGGTTTTCCCCGGCGTGGTAATCCGTTTACGTCGTGGTGGTAACGAAGCAAACTTCACCGTTCGCCGTATTGCCAGCCACGGTGTCGGGGTAGAGCGTACTTTCCTGCTCAAAAGCCCCCGTATTGAAAAAATCGAGATTGTACGTCGCGCAAAGGTGCGTCGCGCCCAGCTTTACTTTATGCGTGAACGCCGCGGTAAATCAGCCCGCTTGAAAGAAAGAAGATGGTAGGTGCATAACCCACCGTTAATTGGCATCACCAGCGCCCGACGGATTGACCCTAACGGGGGCTGGCCATATATTGAAACTTATGCCAAAAACGTGGCAGCCATCGAAAAAGCTGGTGGACTGCCCGTTTTGATTTCTCCTGAACTGCAAGAATCAACGCTCAAAGCGATATTTGAGCGTCTGGATGGCGTTTTAATCCCTGGTGGGGGAGATGTAAACCCATCGTTTTACCTCACAGACCCGCAGGCAGAACTCGTCAATGTAGATGATGAGCGTGATCGCCTGGAGATTATTTTTGCGCAATGGGCGGTTGAAAATGATGTGCCTATTCTGGGGATTTGTCGCGGTGCACAGGTGCTCAATGTGGCATTAGGTGGAACGTTGGTGCAGGATATTCCTTCGCAATTACCCACGACGTTACAGCATGACTTCCCGCGCCATATTCCGCGTCGTCATCGCGCCCATACTGTGAACGTTGATGAGAATAGCTATTTGGCGCGGTACTTGGGACAATCTAAGGTTAATGTTAATAGCTTGCACCACCAAGCCATACAACAGCCAGCCCCACAGGTGCGCGTAGTTGCTAAAGCACCCGATGGTGTGATTGAAGCTATAGAGATTCCAGAGCGTCGTTTCGCCATAGGCGTTCAATGGCATCCAGAAGATATTGCTGACGACGCCATACAAATGCGCTTGTTTGAAGCCTTTGTTGAGGCAACTCGCAATGGACACCGCAGCTAAGGGTTATATCGGCGTTCTCGATTCGGGTGTAGGTGGTCTCTCTGTTCTTCGCTATATCCACCAATTGCTTCCCAATCATCCTACTATATATATTGCTGATGAGGGGCATCTGCCCTATGGCCCTCGCCCCCAAGATGAAATACGCACATTTGTCATGACGCTCGCCCAGTTTCTATTGGAGCGTGGAGCGAGTGTTTTGGTGATTGCGTGCAATTCTGCCAGTGCTGCGGCGTTATATGCTTTACGCCAGAAGTATCCCGATGTACCAATAGTCGGCATGGAGCCAGCGGTGAAGCCCGCCGTAAAAGCATCACAAAGTCGCGTGATTGGTGTATTGACCACACAAGCAACAGCTAATGGCATTTTGTACCAACGTGTTTTAGAGCGATTTGCCAACGGCTGTCAGGTTATCACACAGATTACACCTGAACTGGTTCAATTAGCAGAACAGCAATCAGGTGATACAGCCGAAGGGCAGGCGATTTTACGCCATTATTTGCAACCGCTATTAGATGCTGGGGCAGACCATGTTGCCTTAGCTTGCACTCATTTCCCCTTTTTAGTGGATGCAATGCGACGATTTACCGGTGATGCTATAACTTATATTGACCCTGCCCCTGCTGTTGCCCGTCAAGTTGTGCGCGTTTGGCCAAAGGATATTCCCCCTGCTAAAGGCCATAACACCTATTTCACAACTGGCGAGCCAGAGCATCTACAACACGCCTTAAAAACACTGATTCAAGTAGACACAACGGTTACAGCCCTAAATTTTGAACAGTTGTAAGGATGATGCTTTATTACTAAGCAGCCGCAGGAACAGCCCCAATCATCTCCCCATATTGGCACATTAGCGGAAAAATCCCTCCACGCTGCTATTAAGTCATGGTATCAACAGACAGGGGATGCTGTTGAACAGCGCCTGGATGGCTTCGTTATCGACATTATTCGAGGCGAGCGTCTCATAGAAATTCAAACGCATAATTTTGGTGCATTAAAACGCAAACTGTCGCATTTTTTGCCGTTGCGGCCTGTTCATATTATTTATCCTGTGTCCCATCTCAAATGGATAGTTCGCCTGGCATCCGATGAGAAAACAATACTTTCTCGCCGTCGCTCTCCCAAACGGGGACGGGTAGAAGATGTTTTTAATGAATTAGTACGTATTCCTTTTGCTTTTCAATTTCCCAATTTTTCACTAGAGGTGCTGCTTATAGAGGCGGAAGAATGGTGGATTGATGATCAAAAGGGGAGTTGGCGGCGCAAAGGCTGGAGCGTTTATGACCATCGCCTCATTGAAGTTCAGCACGCTCATCATTTCTCCACTGCTGAGCAACTCTTGACGTTATTGCCACCAGTGCCAGAAATATTTACTTCTGCTGATGTGGCGACATCTGGTAAGTTAAAACGCCGCTTAGCCCAGCGAATGCTTTATTGTTTTAAGGCATTAGGATTAATCAATGAAGTGGGGAAGCGTGGCCGTGCAATTTGCTACACAACCAGCGCTCCCCCTGAATAGTCTTAACGGCGGGGAGTTGTTTCTTTACGCGCACTCGGCAAATGCGGTGATGTGTTCTTTTCAAAGTCGCTTGCTGCTTCAAACGGCATCACCCGTTTTGCGCCTTCTGGTGGCGTCAGTGGCAAAAGCACGTAGAAAGTTGCGCCTGGCGTTCCTTTCAAGTCATGGCCAGGGCTTTCTGCCCAGATTTTGCCGCCATGCCCTTCAATGACACCTTTTGCGATGGTCAACCCCAAACCAGGGCCTGCCCCCAGGAATTTATAAGTCCCTGTGGAATGTAGCGATGGGTCATATCCACGGTAGAACTTCTTGAAAATCAGGCTTAGGTCAGATTTCTTGATACCCACACCTGTATCCTGAATTTCTACCAGAATATGTTTGGCTTCTTCAACATTATCACTTTCATATAGCGAAGCGCGTATATCAATACGCCCGCCATCTGGCGTAAATTTAATTGCGTTGATAATCAAATTGCGGAAAGCCTGCACCAACCGCTGCAAGTCTGCCTGAATGGGGGGAAGGCCACGCGCCCCACGCACAGTGAGGGTGAGCTTACGTTGCTTGATATTATCGGCCAGCGGCTCAATGGCCATTCGCAACACGCTTTCCACAGTCGTTTGAGCAAAGCGTAAATCCATCGCATTAATATCGAGCTGGCTCATATCCAGCATCGCGCCAATTAGCTCTTCCATGCGCTCTGTAGCTTTACGCAAATTAGCAACTAGCCCCTGTGTTTGGTCTTGGTCTAACATTCCCTGCTCATTCAAAGCATCGAGAATATCGGTATAACCGCGTAATTGGGCTAGGGGAGTGCGCAACTCATGACTGGCCACTGTGATGAAGTCTGTTTTGACCGCATCCAGTTTCTCCAGCTCTTCTTTGGTTGATTGTAAGCCAGTATTGAGTGACCGCATCGTATCATTGAGGTGCTTCAAGTCATCAATGAGACGCGCGTTACGCAAGGCAATGCCCACTTGGTGCGAAAGTGTCAACAGTAAGTCTAAATCCTGCTCTGTGTAAGCTGTATCATCTGTTTTGGGGCCTGCGGCTAGAATACCCGCGAAAACACCTTCAATAGTAATTGGCGCATAGGCGTGCATACCCAGACTGCGGAGGAAATCCAGCTCACTCACTGCGACTTCACGGCATTCAGGGTCATATTCAATATCGAATTGCGTGATAGGGCGACGGTTGCCCGCCAAAATGCGGAAAATGGGGCCTCCGCGCCGCAATGAAGCGCGCTGCTCTTTCCCATTTTCCTTGTTGGGCATAATCAATAGCTCTATTTCATTTTCGTCAGATGATGTGCCATTGACCAAAATAATAGTTGAGCGTCTGATGCCCATAAGTTGGTTGAGCGCATCAGTGGCAATAACAGCTAGGCTTTTGAGGTCTTGTGCTGTGGCCACACGCTGCGCATATTCACGTGTGACTAAGGCCGGGTTTGCTCGCTTGGGGAGTATCAAGCGGCGGAACAACATTTCGAGTATCTGCCGTGCTGGAACGTAAATGGCGGCGATAATGAGTGCTAAAACGCCCAGCACCAGTGCATCTTGCAAATCGCTACTTAGCTCTAGTCCATTGACTAGATACATCGCCCCAAAAATAACAGCGCCCGTACCTACAGTTAGAATTAAGGTGCGTAAAATTGTACTGATGCTGGCACGAATATCAAAGACGCGATAAGACGTATAGCCATTTACTGCCCCCGCGATGCCTAACAACAAAACCGCCATACCCAACATCGCTGGAATTAGTTCGCCTGTGGTCATCAGTGCTATACCGAGCAACATGATGCCAACGCCTAGCGTCCAATATAAGGCGCGATTGGCCACTTCTGGGATGTTGGCAGCCCAAAAGTTAATGAACCCGACAGCGATGAGGAATATACCCCCTAAAGCAGCACCACCCAATGCAACGATTGCTTGGGGCGTTGCTCCGGCATCGAATACGCCTGTGTAAGGTTCGCCATTATTGTTACTGAAAGCTAAAACCGCATATAGGATTGGCCATAGGGCGCTAAAAACCAACCATATCCGCCGTGTTATGGGGCGCGGTTGGTGATAATCCATATCGCCCAGAATAAGACCGCCAAAAGCGATTAACGTGCCGGAAAGTAGTAAGGTTAACGGGAATACCCGCCCTAAACTGTTGGCGAGTAACCAGTCTTCTGGCAAGAAATAAACTGCACTCGCTGCTGCTGCCAATATGCTGCCGGCAAGTGTCCAGTAGAACCCTTCGCGTTGTTGGTTGCGCCGCCAAAAGGTATATATCAACAGCAAGCCGTGACTGATTAAAATTGCAATAATGTATAGTTGAGCCAGCGTTCCCATTCAGTCTCCGCTTCTCTACTTTAAGATGTAATAAGTGCCTTTCTTAGAACCAACCTTGAGTAATATGCCTTTTTCTACCATATCGGCCAAATCTAGGCGAAGCGTCTCGGCAGAAACGCCTTGACATAAACTGCGATACTCACGGTTAGTAATAGAGCCATTTTCGCGGATATATTGTAGTGCCCGCGCTTGTCTATGATTGGTATTCCGCGTCCATTCTGGCGGCTTTGGCGCTTTTCGTGCATTGTATAGCGTGACCGCAAAACTATATGGCCTGGCGTCAAAATAGGGCGGTTTATGGCCGGCTTGTTCCATGACCTCTATCATACGATCAATCCCAAGCCCTAGCTCTTCAATGTAACCCCATTGGAACAGCCCATTTACAATACGCGGATTGCGGCTGAAGTGCTCATCCTTGATGTTTTCTACGGTAATAAATCCTGGTAAGCCGCCCGGAGAAATAACTTCTAAGCGGTCGGAATACATACGAATTTCAATGCGCCGCCCTTTAAGCCGATAATCTCGATGGCAGACTGCGTTGACAATAGCTTCGCGCACAGCGAATTGGGGATATTCATAAGTCTCTTCACGTTCTAGCCCCTTCACCACTGCGCTTACTGCCATTTCGCCCCAAATAAGATTCCACGCCCCTTCAATCAAACGGGGTAGGGGACCAGTGAGTTCTTCCCGCCGCGAATAACCCGCGAGGCCGTTTTCCCCTCGTGGTGTTGTGCCAACAAACTTAGCGAATACAACACTACTTTGCGGTAACCAGTGTTGAGGATATTCGCTAAACAGCAAAATGCCTGAAACTGTGGGGTTACCCTCTGCGTCAATTGCCCCTATTTCCCGCAGCAAATCATCGATTTTGCCGTTATACGGGCGTTTAGTTCGCTCGGCGCGTTTGGCGAGATATTCATCAATCATCTTGCGGCTGAAATCGTCTTTAGTTGCTCCAGGCACAACTTCAGATTCAAAATCACCTGTACTCTTAGCGCTTGCCAGCCGCAGAATTTCTTGCCCACCTAGCGGGCGATTCTTCTCTCCGCTACGTATTAAAACCCGCCCATCAGCCAGCGCGTGTAATTCAATGCTACGCGGGATGCGAACGGCATAAACAGTTACTTCATCACCTTGCTTAATTTCTTCCCACGTGCCAACCGCAACTGTGGGATTGTATAGCTCATCAGCTTTTTTAAGGACCGCTTCAATTTTCTCACTGTCGAGCTTCGCGCTGGAGGGAGAGCCATCTTCTTTCAGGCCGATGATAATTGTCCCGCCCTCAGTATTGGCGAAGGCCACCAGCGTTTCGGCGATTTTCTCAGGGTCAGCATCCTCTAAAAATGCTACCCGTGCACCCTGTCCGGACTTAATTAAGTCTGCGGTTGCCATCTTTGCTTCGCGCCTTTACCTTCGTCAGCTTCTATAGGTAGCTATTTTAACATATGACGGCGATTGTTGTGTAACCTTATTTGTACTGATTATCACAGTGAATGAGTCCATTCCACCTCCTGTAAGAAATTTGGGTACAATTAAACTATAGAAGCCGCTAATTGAAATGGTTAATCAATGCCCGTAAAAAGTTTACTCAACCTGTGGGGAGACCGCCTCTACACCTTGCCACTTATTGTTCTTTATCTAACAGATGGCTGCAATAGTCGCTGCGTCTCTTGTGATATATGGCGCAATCCCCGCCGCAATATGCCTATGGCACTTGTTCAACAGATTGTTGATGCTTGTAGTGACCTTGGCGTTCGCTGGGTATTGTTGAGTGGCGGAGAAGCAATGCAACATCCCCAATGGCTTGAGATTGCGCGTTTGTTTCGCCAACAGGGAATCTACGTGATGCTTTTAACCAATGGGTTATTGGTGCAAAAGCAAGTTGGCGAATTGGTTGATGCAGTTGATGAACTCATTGTTTCACTTGATGGTGGCACTGCAGCTACATATGCGACAATACGAGGTGTGGATGCTTTTGAACTCATCTTATCTGGTATACAGTCTGCACGGCAGCTTGGTATACCTGTCATTACCCGAACCACTGTGCAACGGGCTAACTTTCGAGAAATCCCCACAATCATTGATATTGCGCTGGAATACGACATCAATCGCGCCAGTTTTCTCGCGGTAGATGTGGGTAATCCTTTTGCTTTTGGTGCGCGTTTTGAAAGTGAGGCGCAATCACCGTCTTCAAATTTAGCTTTGACTGCTACGGATGTGGATGAGCTAGACGGCATATTAGATACATTGGAAACAGATTATGCGGCAGCATTTGAAAGTGGACGCATTGCCGAATCACCTCCCAAGCTCCGTCGTATTTTGGTTGATTACTTTCGGGCACTACTTGGCGATGGCGATTTTCCACGACCACGTTGCAATGCACCACACTTTAGCACTGTGATAGAAGTGGATGGTACATTGCGCCCTTGTTATTTTTTACCTGCTTATGGACGCCTTAAACCGCATGATGCCCCCAATGGAGATGGCCGCCTAGCTGTTCCCTTGCATGAAGCAATCAATACAGATGCTGCTCAGGCTTTACGGGCGGCTTATCGTAAGGGGCAGCGCCATGAGTGTAAAAGTTGTGTTTGCCCGTTATACAAAGGCCCACGGGCATTGTTGAGGTGGTAAATCATGTTTCTGATATTTCTTTTCTTATTTAGCAGCACTATCTTGCTTTTACGCAGCTTCTTCATTTTGGCGGGTTTATGGAAAGGGCCTATTTTGCGCAGCTTTGAGAAATATGGAGACCCAGAGAATATTTATTTACCACTGCTCCATACCTTCATTTGGTTTATGTTATTTATTGTTAGCCTATTAGCGGTTCTCTTTGGCGATGAAAATGCAACGGCCAGTATGTTCTCCTTCCTTGTGCTATTTTCGCTGATACTGTGGAATATCTATCCCCGCTTAAAGACATTTGCCGATAATCACCCCCATATTTTCATGGCGCTGCCACGTTGGTATGTGGAATTACGAATGCGCACATCACGAGATGAGCGACGGCGCTTAGCCTATATGTGGTTGCGTTTGCCATTGAGTATGCAACTACACCTCAGCACTAATGACCATGCCTTTTTCCACTGGGCGGATTTAGTGCTTATTTCTGCTGTCGGATATGACTATGAAGAATAGATTACAGCGTTGGTTTCGGCGTAGCCCTGTGTTTTTGGATAGCCTCTCCGCTTACGAACAATGGGCAGCGAACTACCCACCACATGCTCATAACCCCTTGATGGAATTAGAACAAGCGGCGATGGTGGCGTTACTGCCAGCACTTCACCAGCGTATAGTTTTGGATTTGGCCTGTGGCACAGGGCGTTATGGTCTCATTGCCCAACAAAAAGGGGCGATGCGCGTTATTGGTATTGATAATAGCCCGCATATGTTGGCTGCTGCCCGCTTGAAGAATCGCACACTTGCTACTATGGCAGCTTTGCCATTAGCGTCTTTCTGTGTGGATGTGGTGCTATGCGGTATGGCTTTGGGGCATTTGCCAGATATTCGGCCAACATTCAATGAAATTGCCCGCGTATTAAAACCGGGGGGAGTTGTGTTGGTTAGTGATTTGCACCCGTTTATGGCACTCAGTGGTGCACAGCGCACTTTCTCCACGCCTGAAGGTGAAACTTTTGCTGTAGAACATTATGTGCATTTAGTGAGCGATTATTATGATGTAGCGCGAAGCGTTGGGCTTGATATGACTGCTATCGCGGAACCGTTAATGCCGGAAAAGAAGATGCCTGTTGTTCTGGTGATGCAATTTCAGAAACAGCGCTAACTTTCCTGCTCTTTGTTGCGTTCTGGCACAACAATCATATAAACACCTGCTGTAAAACTGAGCATGATAGCTGGTGCACAAATAGTTAGAACAATCCGTTGAAATTGGTCAGTAATGCCTGGCAATATCCAGACCAGCAAAGCGAGTGCGGCATAAACGGCCAATAGTGTGAAAGCGCGTAATAGAATGCGGTTACGCCGTGAGGGCGGCTCGTAGTCATCCGGTAAAATTGTGCCGGGTGGTGGCGTTGTTGTGGTCATAACCTATTTCCCTATCATGTGGCGGTGCAACACATTTAGCCTGCTTGGGCTTCTTCTTCCTGTTGCTTCAAATAGGCAATAATACGGCGCACATTAACCTCTGCGCGGGTTGGACCTTCATCAGGGGCGATTTCTAATACTACCTGCTCGTCATCATCAGCCTCACTACCTTGCTTGGCTGAGGGTCTATAATGCCCATCCCTGTATTCATTTGGTGAAGTTGCCCGTGCGCCATTATACATATTCACACGATGTTGGGCATGGCGGGGGAGGTGATGAGGCCGTCTATCTTGTTGCAACTCATTACGCATGATGCGCACCCGCCGCATAATTGACAGCAAGGCGATAAGCCCCACTAAAATAGCAACAAACCCAACTGCTGCCAGTAGCATCAGGGCAAGTTGTGCAATTGTGGCTTGTGTACTATCCATATTGGTTACCACGCGGTATAAGTGTTAAATGAGTTGCGGCTAAGGTCACTATTTTATCAGATACAGCCTTATTTACAATTTTACGGGCGGTTGTGGTCAAATTGCAATTGATATATTGTCTTAAGCCCGTTTTACTATCGTTGGGTTTTGGTATCAAACTTGTGTTTAACGTAAAAGCCCGCAGTAAATATTACCGCGGGCTTATCTAGCTGAGGGACCTGGACTCGAACCAGGATCAACGGAGCCAGAATCCGTCGTTTTGCCGATTAAACTATCCCTCAAGGCTCAACGCATTCTAGAAAGTTAAGCCTGTTTTGTCAAGTCTGAGGATGTTATTAGGCTTGTTTATCCGCCAACATTTCGATAGCAAGGCGGATACGACGTAACGATTCTTCCTTGCCCAAGATTTCCATGGTTTCAAAGGTTGGGGTAGAGATGCGCTGCCCTGTTACGGCGACACGTAAAGCGCCAAACATCTGTGTATTCTTCAAGCCCAATTCTTTTGCCAGTTGCTTCATAGCTTCATATTGGGTTTCGTGGTCAAAAGGCTCTAGGCTTTCCAATAGACTCGCTGCCGCTTCTAACGCCGCTTTTGTACTGGCAACATCCATCTTCTTCTGGATTAAATCTTCGACCTGAGGTGGGCGGAATTCCTTATGGAAGAAGAATCCTGCCAAATCAACTACTTCACTCAAGGTTTTTATGCGTGTTTGCACGAGAGGCGTAATGCGCAATAACAAGTCCATGTCTACCTCAAGGCCTGCCGCCTCTAATGGTTCACGCAGGAGTTGGGCTAACTCTTCCACCGTGGTTTTCTCGCGGATATATAGCCCATTGAGCCAATCTAGTTTTTCAATGGGGAAAGCGCTATTCGCAGGATTGACCTGTGTAATGTCAAAGCGTTCAATGGCTTCTTCCATCGTGAAAACTTCGCGTTCATCGCCGAAGTTCCACCCGATATTGGTGAGGAAGTTCAACAGTGCTTCTGGTAGATAGCCCGCTTCACGATATTCACGCGCTAGGACTAAAACACGCTTACCATTTTGATCAAAGCTTTCATAGCGCTTGCTCATTTTTCCCTTACCGTTGGGATTTAGCAATACAGGCAGGTGGGCATAATGGGGGATTTCCCAACCAAACGCCTTCCACAGTTGAATATGTAATGGTAATGAGGGCACCCACTCATTAGCGCGGGTCACATGCGAAATTTCCATGAAATGATCATCAATTACATGCGCTAGGTGATATGTCGGGTAGCCATCGGCCTTGAGAATAACTGCATCCTGTTGGATGGCATTTTCAAATTCAATCTCACCACGAATTAAATCATGGGCGACGGTTGTGCCTTCTAACGGCATTTTGAAGCGAATGACATAAGGATGCCCCTCACGCTCCATGCGCGCTACTTCTTCTGGGGCGCGGTCGCGCCAGCGGCGGTCATAGCCGGGAGGAAGACCTTGCTTGCGGCGTTCTTCATTAATTTGTTTTAGTTCCTCTGATGTTGCGAAGCATTTATAGGCTTTGCCTTGTTCTACTAGCCAGTTAGCCCACTTTTGATATAGCTCTAAGCGCTCTGACTGTACATAAGGGCCATAGGGACCGCCGACATGTGGCCCTTCATCAATATCAAGCCCTAGCCATTCAAATGTGGCTAGAATTTCCTCTACAGAACCAGGCACATAACGCTTACGGTCTGTATCTTCTATGCGCAGGATAAATTGCCCGTTATGATGGCGCGCTAATAACCAAGCAAAAAGCGCTGAACGCACCCCGCCAATATGTAATGGGCCAGTAGGGCTAGGGGCAAAGCGCGTCCGCACTGGACGATTATTTGTATCACTCACAGGTGTTTACTCCCGAATGTGTGCTAAATGCGATGTTGATATTTGTAATAAAGGCGTATTGTATCGTAGGCTTTGGGGGTGATGTAGGGGGATTATACCCGCCGCCGTCTGATGATCACGCTTTCTGCGAGGCCAATGCCCATCAAGGTAGATAGCAATGATGTGCCGCCAGAACTGATAAATGGCAACGTCAACCCGGTTACAGGCATCAGGTTGAGATTCATCCCAATAGATACTGTGGTTTGAAAGAAGATAATCGCGGCCACACCATAACATATCATTGAACCTAAGGGGTCAGCAGCAGTTCGGGCGCCGTGCAGTATTCGCATAATGACGACGCCAATGAGTATCATGACTGTGACCCCGCCAACCATGCCAAACTCTTCCGCAATCACGCTGAAAATAAAGTCTGTATGGCGAACCCGTAAAAAACGCAATTGGCTTTGAGAGCCGTTTGCATAGCCTTTGCCAAATAAACCGCCATTGCCAATACTGATACGTGCTTGACGGATGTTAAATGCTGCATCAGGGTCGCTATCAGGGTTAATGAATGTGGTGATACGTTGCTTCTGATAATCTTCCAATTGGGTGAATGCGATAGGCATGAGTATCAAGCCTGCGAATAGCAATAAGAAAATGTGCTTGATGCGTAACCCTGCTGACCAAACAAGAACGCCCCAGATGAGGAAGAATACAATGGTTGTGCCAAGGTCTGGTTGAATGAATACCATACCCGCTGGAATGCCAATATGGATGAGTGAACCAAATACTGTAGAGAGGCGGTCCATGCGATGATAACGTTCAGATAAGAATTGGCCTAAGGTGATGATGAGGATAATTTTACCCAGCTCTGATGGCTGAATGCGGATACCGAGGTTAATCCACCGTTGCGCACCAGCGTCACCAACCGAGCCTAGAATTAACACTAGCGCCAATAAGCCTAATAATGCTAGATAGAGCCATACATGAAGGGCAGCTAGAAGGCGATAATCCATAGCAGCCAACGCAAATACGATGATGGTGCCCAATGCCGCATAAAACATCTGGTCGGGCACACGGCTGATAATTTCGGGGTCGATAGCGCCGCGGGTTGCGCTGGCTATCATTAATAAGCCGAAGATTTCCAGCAGTAAGGTTGTGCCGAAGAGCACATAATCAAATCGTCGCCAGATGCTTACACGTTGTGTCACTATTAGATAACCTCAATTGCTTTACTGCTTATGCCAGAATTTATACACACTCAAGCATAAAATGGCTTAAGTAAACAAATGTATAGCATCTCGGGCGGTAATATGTAAGGGCATTTGGCTGTTTAATCAGTGGTTTTGTTGGGTTTTGTTGGGTCCTGTGCTGGTTGTTCCTTAGGTTTATCCTCCGCCCCATCGATTTTCTTTTTTACATCATTCACAAGGCTGGGGTCAATTCTAACTGTTTCTTCCTCATCCTCATCAATAATATCCAGAATTTCGCCTTGTGATGCTTCGTCAATATCCTCAGATTGTGCCCGCCGCTTAAATGGGATTTCTGCAATCAATTTATTGCTGGTTCGGTCTCTTGGCTGCAATGCAATATCCACATGTTCCTCATCAATAGAAACATATTTCGATATGACCTCAAGTATCTCGCGTTTCATCTGGGCGAGTTGCTCCGGCGGCAAGCTAATGCGATCATGTACCAGAATGAATTGCAAGCGTTCTTTGGCTTTATTTTTACTGCCTCGGTCACGCCCTCGTAGGCGGTCAAAGAAGCCGCTCATACCTCACCTCTTTCTCTCTGTCATGTTTCGTTATTGCTGCCGCCGAATAGCCGCGCAATACGTTGGAACAAATTGCCGGTAGAGTCTAATTGCATAAATGGCACATTCTCTCCGGTTAAACGACGGGCAATGTTCATAAATGCTTGTCCTGCGCGGGAATTTTCACTCATTGTGACCGGAACACCGCTGTTAGATGAGGGAATAACGGTCTCATCTTCTGGCACAATCCCAATGATGCGAATTGATAAGATGTCTGTTACATCTTTTGCGGAAAGCATTTCGCCCCGCCGCACCATTTCCGGTTTAATGCGATTGATAATGAGTTGTCCTGGTCCACGATTAAAAGCTTCTAATAAACCAATGATTCGGTCGGCGTCACGCACTGCCGAAACTTCGGGATTGGTGACAATTAAGACTTCATCAGCAGGGGCAACCGCATTACGGAAGCCACGTTCTATACCTGCCGGCGAGTCAATGAGAATGAAATCATGCTCTGGCCGCAGCTTGCGCGTTAACGCCACCATATCAGATGGGCTGACAGCAGTTTTGTCGCGTGTTTGTGCCGCAGCAATGAGATATAAATTGGGGAATTGCTTATGGCGTATCATCGCCTGTGGTAAGCGGCAGCGGCCTTCAACCACATCAACCAAATCATAAACAATTCGGTTTTCTAGTCCCATCACAATATCAAGATTGCGTAGTCCAATATCGGCATCGATGGCAACAACGCGCTTGCCAAGTCTTGCCAGGGCAATGCTGAGGTTGGCTGTTGTGGTGGTTTTACCAACGCCGCCTTTCCCCGATGTAATTGTGATAACTTTTGCCCCCATAGAAAATGGTCCTTTCGTCTTAGCTCCACGCCTCGACTACAATCTGGTTATCGCGTATCATCGCCACTTCGGGCTGTGGGCGACGCCGTTTTACCTGTGGCGATGTCACAATGTAGCCTGCTATACGTAATTGATTAGGCATCATATCAAGCGCACACACAATAGCGCTTTCGTCACCTTCTGCTCCAGCATGCACCGTACCACGCAGCCGCCCCCAAACGATAATGTCACCTGTGGCGACAATAACCGCACCAGGATTCACATCCCCCACAACGACCACATGGCCACGACTGTGAATTGTACGACCACTTCGCAAAGTGCGCCGTAGCATCACCCCCGCTGTTCCCTCTTCCTCTGGGTCAATCGGTGCGCTCTCTTCCGGCTCATGTCCGGGTACACCGCTGGATGTCGTGCGTATATCTAACGCCAAGGCTGCATCAATTGTGGTTAAACTTTCACTCAATACAGCCGAAAGCGTCATATTCCGACGCTCTAATAATGCTTTGAGAGATAGCATCTCTACTTTTGGCACAGGGCGCTCGCCAAAATCAACAGTAACCTGAGCGCCAGCGAAAAAATCCGCTTTTTCATCGATGCGTGCAGCTAGTGCCTCGGTTAATATGTGCCACTCTTCAGTTGGGCTGAGAGTAATGAGAACACCATCTCTAATGCCTTTTATTGAAACTATTTTATCATTCATTATCGGCCAATACCGTCTGTTTACAAATCAACCAATCCACATATATAACTATCAACAAGCAGGTTTGTACTCTTACTATATAGCAATACCCCTTTTTATGTTAATGATACCCATTTTTACACTTTGTGCTATAAAGTGCCCAATAACCGCAACAACATCATGACAGGAATGGCCAGCGCGGCTATATGAATGCCCAAACGTACATAGTTCCCCAGCACCAAAGAACTTTTTCGTGCCCATTCTCCTAATGTGAATACTGCATAGGTCATCCAAAAAATTTGTATGATGAATAGTGGCAATAACAACGTTTCTTTATCGGCGCCATTATAGCTAATGCCAAAAAGGGCATAAGCACCGTAGGCCACCATAGAGACGATACCAGCAACGGGATACCATCGGGCAAATCTTGCTAACCCTAATGTTCCCAATAGTATGCCACCAAGCCCAAATTGCCCAATGATAAATGTTAGTAAATCCATCCAACGATTAGCATCACGTATGAGCTGAAGTTGAATGAGCGGTGTATCAGGTATGACGAAATTGGCAAATATCCCATAAATGCCAACCCCTGTTGCGATGAGCAATAAAGCCCAATACCACATAGGTAATCTAAAATGCGCTAGCCATAAGCCTAATATGAGCGCTGGAGCAATGAGGGTAAATACGGGGTCATTAATCACCCCTACGGCGAAAAGGATGAGCATAAGCACTGGATAGTATAAGGCCGAAGGTTTATCCGTTGTATCATCTTCTGGATGCGGATTGGTTCGTCTGAGTGTGTCTAGTAAAAGATAAAAAAGCCAAGTTGTGACGAAACTGGTTAATCGCAAGCTTCGTGGTGTGCCAACTTGTGTCCAGAATACAATGGCGAAAATGACAACACCAGCGATGAAACCTAATGCTGGTTTTCGGCTGATGATTATGGCCGCTAGTACAACAATTGTTGCGCCTACAAGCGCCAAGACAATAGTTGCTGGACCAGCATTCCCCCCGCCTGTTTGCGCCCAGAATGCAGGGCTGAATGCTAACGCTAAGCTGCCAGCAAATGCAAGAATCGCGCCCAGCCAGCGCAATGTTGCCGCCATGCCAACAATGACCAATGCTAAACCTGCTGCACGTACTATAGGCGTGTTGCCAAATAACAAGAATGCTAAGCCTGCAATAGCGCCTGCTGCAATAGGGGGAAGCCAATCTCTCATCAACCGCGATGTCATAATTGCTTGCACGTTGCTTCAGCCTTTTCAAATAAGATAAAGCGATGCCCCGCTGATTGTATCAAGGCATCGCTTTATATCAATGTTGTAGATAGGGTTTTATTGGTATTTATGATGACGCTACTGCATCCTCTCTGGCGAGGTTTTCACGTTCATTCTTCAAGCGGAAGTAGGCTTCCATCGTTTGGACAACAACAGGCAAGGCGACTTGCGATCCTTCGCCACCATTATAGACAAACCCGATAATGATAATTTCCGGATCGGTATCATAGGGCGCGTAAGCTACAAACCAAGCATGTGCTGGCCAGTTGCCTGGCACACACAAGCCTAGTGGGCGGGCTATATCGTCACAATATTCCGCTGTACCTGTTTTGCCTGCAACAGTGACAAATGATAAGTTGGCGGCTTTGGCTGTTCCGCCTTCAATCGTGACTGCCGCCCGCATACCTTCTCGTACAACTTGGAGCGTTTCTGTAGACGCAAAGGCAGGTGTATAGGGGTTTAATTCCGTAGCGAAGCGTAATGGCTCACAAACACCGCCATTGAATGTATAGTTTAACGGGATGTGTACACGATATTCCCGCATATCGGTTGTGAATGGGTCAGGATCAATATCGACTTGGCTTCGGTAATTCTCTGGGTCACAGCGGGCGGGATTGTACCATTCACTATCTTCTTCGCATGTGCAAGCGAGGCTATTAGGCCCATGAATGATCATATCCTCTAGTAGCGTCAGAACGATGACATCGCCTTCTGGAACCTCATCGAGATTGACCGTTCGTAAAATTTTCGGCTCAAATGGTTGGACAATATTGCCCTCTTCATCGTAAATTTCACGAATGATGGTAGGTTGGTAAAGAATGCCATTATTGGCAATGGCCGCTACTGAATTAATAAGCTGTAGAGGCGTTACCAGCACGTACCCTTGTCCAAATGCTGCGTTATAAGTATCACCCGTTGACCAAGATTCACCGTAAACGCGGCGCTTCCAATCGGGGTCGGGCATACGTCCCGCGTTTTCAAATGGCAACTCAATGCCTAACTCAGAGCCGATACCAAAAGCTGTGGCATAGCGGAATAAATCGCGTATACCCAGGCCGTTTTCTCGAAGAACTTGGGGCGAGACCCGTCCTGGATTGCCACCACCCACTTGGTAAAAGTAAACGTCACAGCTCCATGCAATGCCTTCAACCATATTGACGCTACCATGTCCTTCTGGTAGCCAACACACAAAACGCTGGTCTTGGGCGCGATCATTTGGCGCGTAACTGTTGGGCAGTAGCAGTTCTCCACCATCGAAAAGGCGTGTTTCTGGTTCGATAACATCTTCTTCCAATGCACCAACTGCTGTAACAAGTTTCCAGATAGAACCCGGCGGGTAAAGACTTTTAATCGCGTTGTTGACCAATGGGCGAAGTGGGTCTTCTAAAACATCAAGGTAGTATTCAACATCAATGGCGCGGGCAAATCGGCTATTGTCATAGGCTGGCCAACTCACCATTGCCAGCACTTCACCTGTTTGCGGATTCATAGCAATGACAACGCCTTGTTGCGTGACAATGCGCCCTGCTTGAGAGTTCACTAATGTGATACGGTCTTTTAGCGCCTGTTCTGCAGCCGCTTGTAACTCTGTGTCTAGTGTCAGGCGCACATTTAGGCCGGGGGTAGGGGGGATTTGCTCCAGCACTCGCACTTCTTCACCAGCGACATCAACCTCACGCCGCCGCACCCCGCGCTGCCCGCCGAGAATGTTCTCTAAAAATCGCTCAATACCTTCCCA
>DAOTWU010000042.1:0-12869 GCA_034435735.1 Anaerolineae bacterium
CTGTTGAAACAAAGCGCAATAACCCCAATTATGGACTACTGAACTTTTGGGGCGGCATTGGTTTTGGGGCGCTTTTGTTCCTTGAAGCGTCGTTATTGGCATTGCCTAATGCTATCAGCGGGCGGGCACAAACGGATTACAGCACGTTTGTACCGTTCGTGGCTGGCGCTACTGTATTGCCCCTCATTCCCTGGGTGCGCATACAAGGGAGAAAACTCATCGGTATTTTCGACGCCAGTATGCGGGGTTGGGCATGGGTTATTCTTCTGGCGTTACTCATTGTGGTTGGTACGCGTGTTAACGGCTATGCGGGTGGCGCAGCATTAGTCATCGCACAGCTAGGCGTCGTGATGATATGGTGGTGGCTACCCCGCCAACAAGCCGAACAAGAACGCAACTGGAGCGGGTTATGGGTAGCGCTGGGTATGCTGGTTTTCGTCTTACTAGTTGTAGGCGATTTCTTCACGTATGAATATGCTTTTGTTCGTGATTTCGCGCCCCCACTTGACTTCCTCAACACCGTTATTCCACCTATGCTGCGTGGTATGCGTGGCATGGGGTTGATGTGGATTCTCTTTGCCACCTTTTTGGCCTGCCTGCCTATTATTCAGACTAGACGGCGCATTCCTTGGAAAGAAGGCGGCTGGGTTGAGGCGCTATTGGGGTTGGTAGCGGTCATCGGCATCGGTGGCGGCGCAGCCTTTGCCACATTGCCACCTGTGATTGAAGGTGTGCGCAATACGGAGAGCTTACGCATTGGCACATACAATATCCATGCTGGCTTCAGTGAATTTTTTGATTATGACCTAGAGCGCATTGCAGAAACCATCGCCACCAGCGGGGCAGATGTTGTCTTGCTGCAAGAAGTTGAGGCGGGGCGCTTAACCAGCTTTGGGGTTGACCAAGCACTCTGGTTAGCGCGCACATTGAAGATGGATGAGCGATTTTACCCCACCAATGAGGGCTTGCTGGGATTAGCGGTGCTCTCTAGAGTGGAAATTGTGTTCAGCGATGGGGTGCTACTTGATAGCACCGCGCTACAAACAGGATTACAACGTGTACAAATTCTGCCAGATAGTGAAGTCATCACAATTTACAACACATGGCTAAGCCCGCTACTTGAAGAAACTATTGTCTCTCGCACGACTGCACAGCAAGAGCAAGATCAAATTGTTCAATTGAACGAGATATTGGGCATTATTGAGGCGCACCATAGCAGCGGCATTCTGGGGCGGACGGTGCTAGGGGGCACATTCAATAATGTACCAGACTCTGACCTAATTATGTTATTACAATCCACGATTTTCCGTGATGCCTTTGCTGGCCAACCATTGGATGATTCATTCACGGTGGAGAGAACTGGCCTGCGGGCGCGGTTAGATTATCTTTGGGTAGCCAACTTAACTGTAGAAGGTGCCATTGTGATGGATGGCGATGGCTCAGACCACCGCATGGCGGTTATTGGCGTGAATATCACGCGCTAGACTTTCGGCAGTCAGCTCGCCACGTTCTAGCATTTTCATAGCCATACGGGCTGCAGCTTGAGCCGCAGCCTGTTTACTATGACCAACGCCACGCGCAACCACACGATTGCCGATAAACATCTCCACCATAAATTCTTTCTCATGGTCAGGGCCATAGGCAGCAACCGCCTGATACCTTGGGGTAATACCAATAACAGCTTGGCTCCACTCTTGCACTTCGCTACGGGCGTCTTTATGGAGGTTGTGCTCCAACACATAGGCCAGACGCCCTTCTAGGCGAGGTAAAATAAAATCTCGCACAGTATCAATGCCATGGTCTAAATAAAGCGCGCCAATGAATGCTTCCAGGCTGTTACAGAGGTTGGTCATACGACGACGCCCGCCACTAGATGCCTCGCCCTTTCCCATGCGCAAATAATCGCCCAAGTTCATGGAAGCAGCAACTTCGGCAAGCGCTTCAGTACGCACCAAAGCTGAACGCAAACGGGTTAAGTCACCCTCTGGCATATCTGGGAAGCGGTGAAAAAGCATCTCGCCGACGATAAAATCCAAAATAGCATCGCCAAGAAATTCTAACCGTTCATTATCGCCAATATCATCATCAGCATTTTCATTGGCAAATGAGCGGTGGGTTAAAGCTTGTAGCAACAGATTGGGGTCATGAAAACGCACCCCAATCTGCTGTTCTAAATCGTTCAAGGTCATCAATGCTTCCATTTAGATGAATCAGGCAAATCGCCGAAAAATTAGAGACACGTTATGCCCGCCGAAGCCAAATGAATTGCTCATAGCCACATCTATAGGCATTTCACGGGCGACATTGGGGACATAGTCCAAATCGCACTCAGGGTCTGGCGTTTCATAGTTAATCGTAGGTGGCGCAACGTTTTCTAGAATCGATAGCAAGGCAAACACCGCCTCAAAAGCCGCTGTTGCGCCCATTGCATGGCCAGTCATACTTTTAGTTGAACTCATAGGCACTTTATAGGCATGTTCCCCAAGCACGGCTTTCACCGCTTTTGTTTCCATCGGATCATTCAATGCGGTAGCCGTACCATGCGCGTTAATATAGTCAATATCTGAGGGCGCAATACCCGCTTGCTGCATTGCAAGACGAATCGCGGCAGCAGCACCAGTGGCGTCAGGATCGGGCGCAGTGGAATGATAGGCATCGGATGTAGAGCCATAACCAATCAACTCGCCTAAGATGGTTGCCCCACGTGCCTTCGCTGCTTCTAGCTCTTCTAGCACGAGAATGCCAGCCCCTTCGCTAAAGGCCAACCCAGTTCGGTTCTTATCAAAAGGACGAACAGCATGTTGTGGATCATCATTTTGACGAGAACACGCCCCCACGCGGTCAAATGCTGCTACACCTATTGGGATAATGGGCGCATCTGCACCACCAGCAACCGCGCGGTCAATCCGTCCAGCGCGAATGAGGTCAAAAGCGTGGCCAATACAATCAGCGCCAGTGGCACAAGCGGAAATAGGTGTATACGACGGTCCACGAGCACCAGTCATAATGGAGACCATATCACTGCCACCATTGACCATAATCATTGGGATGCCAAAAGGTGTGATGCGGCGCGGGTCGTTGGTTGTAAAGAGTGTATTGGCGTTATTGTAGTAGCTCTCTACGCCACCTACAGAAGAGCCAATAATCACACCTGTGCGATCGCGCATCTCTTCAGTGGTTAATTCGAGGCCAGATTGAGCCAGCGCCTCTTTAGCCGCCACGTAGACATAATGCTGATAGCGGTCACGGCGGCGGGCTTCTTTAGCGGGCATATAATCTTCTGGATTAAAATTCTTCACTTCCGCAGCAATTTTGACAAGAAAGTTGGTGGTATCAAAGTGCGTAATGGGGCCAACACCACATTTGCCCGCTTTGATAGCCTCCCATGAATCTTTAACATTATTTCCTAGGGGCGTAACCAGCCCCATACCAGTGACAACAACTCGTCTGGTCATCGATGAGCGCTCCTGCCCAAGTAAAGACCGTTAATTTTGTTAATATACATGATTTTTACCATAGGCGATAAGGGATTGCCACAGTAACCCCATAGAAACAGGTCACTCATCAGAAGAGATACGGTCAGAGGGTGTCGGTTGGTAATCGCCCTCTATCCAGGCTGAGCCATCTGGGCCTACTTCTTTTTTCCAAACAGGAACGATCTCTTTTAAGCGGTCAATACCATAGCGTGCCGCTTCAAAACATCCCTCATCTCTATGGCCAGATGAGCAGGCAATAAGCACCGTATTCTGCCCAACAGCCAGGCGGCCTACGCGCTGGGCAATTGCGATACCTTGAACTAATGGCCAACGTTGGCGAATTTCTGCGGCAACTTGGCGCATTTTAGCAAGCGCCATTGGTCTATAAGCTTCATATTCCAGATATTCGGTATTGGGGATATGGCCTTCTTTTTGCGTTTGGCCGCGCACCATCCCGCTAAATAGGCAAACTGCACCTGTGGCAGGCGTGGTAATTGAAGCGATGATTTCATCGTGGTTGATAGGCTCTGTGGGCAACAGAAATATCTCTGGCTTATCATCGCCCTGCCCCCCGCTAACAGGTGGAAAAAACGCAACAGTATCGCCATCTTTGACGGCATCACCATCAAAAGCAAATTCTTCATTGACAGCAGCAAGTGCAACGCGCAAGTTTTCGGTTAAAGTGGGATAGCGCTCTACTAATGCTTGCCGCACATGACCAACTGTGCCCTCAGGCGCATCGAGTTGCAACTGCACCTTGCTTGTTCCTGCTAAATCCTTCAAAGTGGCGAAAAATAAGATGTTAACTTTCATCAGCAATGTAATCTCCTCTCTGGCCACCACGTTTTTCCAACAGGCGAATATCGCTAATGCGCATAGAACGGTCTACCGCTTTAGCCATATCGTAGATAGTGAGCGCGGCAACGCTCGCAGCCGTCAATGCTTCCATTTCAACGCCGGTTTGCCCACGAGTGCGGGCAGTAGCGCGAATATTAACAGCATTAGCTGCCTCATCGAGTTCAAGTTCAATGTCTACATGAGTAAGCGCCAACGGATGACACAGGGGAATGAGCTCAGCTGTTCTTTTAGCGGCCATAATACCGGCAATCCGCGCCACAGTGAGCACATCACCTTTTTTAATAGCGCCATCTCGAATGAGTTTGAGTGTTTGCGGTTGCATAAAAACCCGCCCACCCACAATAGCGATGCGTTCTGTGGCGGGTTTTTCACCCACATCTACCATGCGAGCAGCACCACTTTCATCAAGGTGGGTTAAGCGATCATCCATAGAAGCAACTCCATCATGCCATCAAGTTAAGCCATATTATAACCTACACCCTACCCGAACGGGCATCCTTGTCTTAGATTAGGCACTTTGGTATAGTGAGCAACATTACATCTGACACATAAGCCACCTGAGCAATAACACGGGGGTAAAGAATTTGGGCATTTTTCGTAGCGGACTAAGTAAAACACGCAGCTCTTTTATGGGGCGTATTCGCCAAATTTTGGGGAATACTGAGATTGATGATGAAACGTGGGAAGACATGGAGGCGGTACTTATCCAATCTGACCTTGGCGTGCCCACGACAGCGAAAGTCATAGAAGAACTTCAGCAACGAGTCAAACGTGAAGGTATTACACAAGCCGACCAGCTCCATGAAGCGCTGAAAGAAACATTAGCCAGTATGCTGAAATTTCCGCCACCACTTAACATTAGCGGGCGAGAACTTTCTATTATGCTAGTTGTAGGCGTCAATGGTTCTGGCAAAACGACAACCATCGGCAAGCTCGCGCACCGTTTGAAGCTGGCGGGGCGTAAGGTCATGTTAGCCGCAGGTGACACCTTTCGGGCAGCGGCCATTGAGCAATTGCAACAATGGGGTGAACGGGTTGATGTGCCGGTCATTGCCGCGCAACCAGGCAGTGACCCAGCAGCGGTTGTTTACGATGCAACAGCAGCAGCGAAAGCGCGCGGCTATGAAGTGTTAATTGTTGATACAGCCGGGCGGCTCCATAGCAACTACAACTTGATGGCTGAACTGGCGAAAATCAAAGCGGTTTCTAGTAAAGTCATCCCCGATGCTCCACACGAAGTTTTGCTTGTGTTGGACGGCACAACAGGGCAAAACGCGCTACAACAGGCGAAAAAATTCCGCGAAATGGTTGATGTAACGGGTGTTGTAGTGACAAAGTTAGATAGCACAGCTAAGGGCGGCGTGATTTTCAGCATTTTTAATGAGCTGGATTTGCCCGTACACTTCGTCGGCCTGGGTGAAGGCATCAATGATTTAGTCTATTTCACCCCAGATAACTTCGTAGCAAGCCTTTTCGACGAAAATTAGGACGAGGAGATAAGCGCCCCAAATAACAGGGCCAAAGCGATGGAAAGCATCATTAGCCAATTAAACCAAATGAAAGAAGTCATTGAAGGGTTGATGGCGCGGCTCGATATTACGGGCAAAGCAGAAGCTATCAATCAACTGGAAAAAGAGGCCAGTGACCCTGATATTTGGCAAGACCAAGAGCGCGCGCGACAGGTTACCCAACGGCTGTCACAGCTGAAAGATGAGGTGAACCAATGGCAAGCGCTAAGCCAGCGTATCAATGATGCTTTAGAGCTGGCGGAAATGCAGGATGATTCCCTGCTAGAAGATTTAACAGCAGAAACGGAATCATTGCAAAGCATCGTGGAACGAGCGCAATTGCAAGCAATGCTATCTGGTCAATACGATAGTGAAAACGCTATTTTGGCCATTCATGCAGGTGCTGGCGGTGTTGATGCGCAAGATTGGGCGCGGATGCTCATGCGCATGTACCTGCGGTGGATGGAGCGCAATGGTTATAAAGCCGATATTCTGGACGAAAGTCCTGGTGAAGAGCCAAACACAATCAAAAGTGTAACCATCAGTGTGCAGGGGCAATATGCTTATGGCTACTTACAAAGTGAGCGCGGGGTACATCGTTTAGTGCGGCTTAGCCCCTTTGATTCGGCCAGCAGGCGGCATACATCTTTCGCTAAAGTAGAGCTGTGGCCAGATATTCAAGGCGAGATTGACATCACCATCGACGAAAAAGATATTCGCGTAGATACTTACCGCGCAGGTGGTGCAGGCGGTCAACACGTACAGAAAAACGATACAGCGGTACGCATCACCCATATTCCAACAGGCATTGTGGTGCAATGCCAAAACCAGCGTAGCCAGAAGCAGAACCGTGACCGTGCAATGCAGATTTTGAAGGCACGGTTATTTGAGCTGGAACAGCAGAAGCAACAGGCAGAATTAGACGCTTTGCGCGGCGAAAATGTTGATGCAGGTTGGGGCAACCAGATACGCTCCTATGTTCTCCACCCTTACCAGATGGTAAAAGACCACCGCACAGGCATGGAAGTGGGCAATACAGGCGCGGTGCTTGATGGTGAACTCATGCCATTTATGGAGGCATATTTGCGCTATAAAATCAATTCTGGTGTGCAATCCTGAGCAATTGGCTGTTTTCCTTCGTAAAACATACCCAAACAGTGCTTGACATAGCGCACTATTCAACATATATTGTGAACAGCATGGCCTGTTATTGGGGCCATACAGGTACAACCTCAAAGAGTTTTGTCAGTCCTACTTGACAGAAAGACGCAAGCAGGATATATTTGCTTGTCTATGATTAATGAAGTGCTCGCCAAAAGAACCACAGTGGTGGACAGTAGTCCATACGCTGTTTTTGCGTTGGCGGGCTTCATTGGTTTTTAGGCTTAATACAACAGGCCGTCTGGCGGCGCACCGCCCGGTGAAGCAACTAAGCCACTCATCCATTTTTTTAGAAGTTAACGCCGAGGAGGATACGCCTTGGAGGCGAAAACGTTCAGTGCACTGAGGATTAGCCTCGCATCGCCCGAACAAATTCGTTCGTGGTCGTATGGGGAGGTGACAAAGCCGGAAACTATTAACTATCGTCGTCTGCGCCCAGAAAAAGATGGTCTATTTTGCGAGGCAATCTTTGGGCCAACAAAAGATTGGCAGTGTTACTGCGGTAAGTATAAGAATATCCGCTATAAGGGTATTGTTTGTGATAAATGCGGCGTGGAAGTCACCCGCTCAGCGGTGCGTCGGGAACGTATGGGGCATATTGAGCTGGCTGCACCAGTCGCTCATGTGTGGTATACGCGCCGTGTCCCCAGCTATCTCGGACTTTTGCTAGATATTAGCCGCCGCAATTTAGACCGCGTCCTTTATTTTGCGCAATATGTTGTCACGCATGTTGATGAAGATGCGCGTAACAAAGCCCTTTCTCGCATTGATAAAGAGCTAGAAGCGCGCGAGCGTGAATTAGGTGGCGATATTGAAGAGCAAATGAGCGCCATCCGTGAAGACCGTGATGCCGCGCTTAATGCTTTCCAAGAACGTGAACAGCAAATTTACGATCACTTCGAAAATGAACTGACCCGTCTCAGTGACGAAGTGATGCAAGAAGCGCAATCAGTTCAAGAGCGTATTGAAGGCCTTGTCGGCTCGATTGCGCCTTCTGATATTGACTTTGAGACGTTAGATATGGTGATTGTCGCCAAAGGCGAAATGGTCACCAATGAGCACATTGCTCGCATTCAAGCCGCCGTCAACAACTACCTCAATGAGCTACAAGCCGAAGTTGAAGATATGCGGCAGCAGGAAATTGAGCGGTTACGTAGCGAAGCTGACAATGTGATGGGCGGCAGTGGTGAAGCGTTAGATGAGCAGCTTTCCGAGCTTGACCAGCGCCTACAAGCTATTCGCCAAAGCGCGGAGCGCGCACGGCAGGAATTACGAGAATTGCATGTGTTGCAATTCCTCTCTGAAGCGCGCTATCGTGAGCTGAAGAGCCGCTATGGTAACGTCTTCCAGGCGAGCATGGGCGCTGAAGCTTTTTATGACATTTTGAAAAACCTGAACCTTGAGAAGCTCTCAATTGAGCTGTGGAATGAGGTTCGGACCACCCGAAGCAAACAACGGCGCAAAAAAGCAACCAAGCGTCTCCGCGTTGTAGAAGCGCTGCGTAAAAGTGGCAATCGTCCAGAATGGATGATTTTGACAGTATTGCCAGTTATCCCGCCAGATCTGCGCCCAATGGTGCAACTTGATGGTGGGCGCTTCGCTACAAGCGACTTAAACGACTTATATCGTCGCGTGATTAACCGTAACAACCGCCTGCGCCACTTGTTGGATTTGGGCGCGCCGGATGTTATCGTGCGTAATGAGAAGCGTATGCTTCAGGAAGCGGTTGATAGCCTGATTGATAATAGCCAGCGCGGTAAAGCACTGAGCCGCCGCGGTCGCCGCGAACTCAAATCATTGAGTGACATGCTGAAGGGCAAGAAGGGGCGCTTCCGCCGTAACTTGCTGGGTAAGCGTGTGGACTACTCCGGACGTTCAGTCATTGTTATTGGCCCGCGTCTAAAACTGCACCAATGCGGTTTACCCAAGACGATGGCACTCGAACTTTACCGCCCATTCGTTATCAGCCGTTTGGTGCAATACAACTACGCCAGCAATGTGAAGGGCGCAAAGCGCATCATCGAGCGCCAGAAGCCAGAAGTTTGGGAAGTGCTGGAAGAAGTCATCAAAGAGCGGCCAGTTTTGTTGAACCGCGCCCCTACCCTACACCGTCTGGGTATTCAAGCCTTCGAACCAATTCTAGTAGAAGGTAAAGCGATTCAAATTCACCCACTGGTTTGCTCCGCCTTCAATGCGGACTTTGATGGTGACCAGATGGCGGTACATGTGCCATTGAGCCAGAAAGCGGTTCAAGAAGCGCGGGAACGGATGCTGAGTAGCCGCAACCTGCTGAAGCCGGCAGACGGTAGCCCAATCGTTGGCCCATCAAAAGATATGGTTTTGGGTATTTACTACCTAACCATGGACCCAACGGTGGAAATTGTAGCGCTTAAAGAACGCGCTGATGAGTTCCGTTCTTCAAGTGTTCTAGAAAATCCAGATTTGCGCGTTGGCATTGCTTTCCGCAGTAATGGCTATTACTACTCTCTCTATCGCGATATTCCTGGCGCCCAGCTGTTTATGGACCGCATTGAAACTGATGAAAATGGGCGGCGTGTCGTTGTTGAAACGGCATTTGACGCTACACTGCGGGCGTTGCAGGATGGTGAAGTTGATTGCATCCTCGCCAATACTGTGGAAATGCAGAAAATCATCGCTGCGCGCGGCTTGGAAGACACGATAGAAATCACCAACTTGCACGAGCGTCGCCTCGTGGTTGATATGGACGAGGTGGAATACCTTTATGGGTTGGGCATTGTCAACCTGCATACGCCTATTTTGCTGGGCAATGTTTATGACCATAAAAGCCCGCAAGAAAACCCAGAACCAACAACTGTTGGGCGTGCAGTCTTTAACCGCATTTTGCCGGATGAATTGCGTTATGTTCAAGAAACGCTAGGCAAGAAGGGGCTGCAAAAATTAGTCGCGCAAGCCTATCAGCGTGTTGGCCCAGAGGAAACCACAGAAATCGTTGACCAGATTAAGAACTATGGTTTCCACTACGCCATGATTTCAGGTACAACTATCGCCATCAGCGATTTAACAGTTCCTGATGAACGGCAAGAAATCCTGCAGCGCGCAGAAGACATAGTTCAACGAGCAGAACGGGATTATCGTCGCGGTCTGATTACTGAAGAAGAGCGCTACCAGATTACGATTGAGGAATGGACAAAAGCCAAAGACCAGCTGCAGGAAATCATCCGCAACACCCTAGACCCGTATGGCCCAATCGCCATTATGGCCATTTCTGGTTCAACAAAGGGTGGCTTTGGCCCGATTACTCAGTTAGCAGGTATGCGTGGTTTGATGGCTGACCCGTCCGGTCGTATTATCGACCTGCCAATTATCAGCCACTTCCGCGAGGGTTTGACCGCACTGGAATACTTCATTTCCACGCACGGTGCGCGTAAAGGTTTGGCCGATACAGCGCTGCGTACAGCAGATGCGGGCTACCTAACTCGACGTCTTGTTGATGTGGCACAGGATACTATCATCAATCGTTGGGACTGTGGCACACAACGCGGTTTGCGCATTCGCCGTTCGGACGATATTGCTGGCCAAAACATGTATGAGCGCATTGTTGGGCGCTGTGCAGCACGCGATGTGCACCATCCAGAAACAGGTGAACTCATTGTCGGGCGCAATGAGATGATCACGGAAAACATCGCCGAGGCCATCCAAAGCAGCACCATTGAAGATGTATGGGTGCGCAGCCCGATGACCTGTTCGCTCATCCATGGCATTTGCGCCTTGTGCTATGGGCGTGACTTAGGTACAGGCGAAATGGTTGAGATTGGTACTGCTGTGGGTATCATTGCGGCACAGTCCATCGGTGAGCCAGGCACCCAGCTAACGCTACGTACGTTCCATACTGGCGGTACAGCCAGCGGTAGCGGTGACATCACCAGCGGTCTCCCCCGTGTGGAAGAGCTATTCGAAGCACGGCGGAAACCAAAAGGTGAAGCCGTAATGACTGATATTGGCGGCATCTTACGCCTCACTCGCCGTGAAGATGGGGTTCGCATTGCCACTGTCATCGACAGTGAAGTCTTCAGTGAAGAGCATACTATCCCGAAGGGCTGGGAGCTAAAAGTTGAAGACGATGACACGGTAAAAGCGGGCAATGTCATCGCCAGTGAGCCAGATGGCGAAGGCACAGTTGTGGCTAATATGGACGGTACGGTATATATCGAAGATGATAAAGTATATATCCGCGCCGAACGCCGCCAAGAAGAAGAATATGAAATCCCATCCAATGCCCGCTTAATGGACGGCATCTATGATGGTATGCAAGTACGGCCTGGCCAACAGCTCACAGAAGGTTCTAAGAACCCGCACCGCATTTTGCGTGTGCTCGGTGAAGATGCGGCTCAGGAATATCTACTCACGGAAGTGCAGAAGGTTTACCGCAATCAGGGTGTAACTATCTCCGATAAGCACTTCGAAATCATCATTCGCAAGATGCTGTCGAAAGTACAAATCACCCGTAGTGGCGATAGCAACTTACTGCCTGGCGAGTTGGTTGACCGCTTGCTCTTGTTGGACATCAACGAAGAGCTTCTAGCTCAAGGGCGCGAACCGGCAGCCGGCGTGCCAGTGTTATTGGGCGTCACCAAAGCGGCGCTCACTACTGAAAGCTTCCTCGCCGCAGCCAGCTTCCAGCACACAATCAAGGTGTTGGCTGGCGCAGCCATCGAGGGTAAAGTCGATAATCTGTATGGCCTCAAGGAAAACGTGATTATCGGCAAGCTCATTCCGGCGGGTACAGGTTTCCATGCCTATAAAGACCGCGAGCGGATTGCGCCTAATCGTTCATTAGAAGAACAAGGGGCGTTTGACCCGCTTGCTGAAGATGTAGACGATACAGATAGCATCGAGGATAGCGTCGGAGATTTCTAAACCGTCGACTATCTAGCTAATCTTAATTGAAAAAGGCGCGGCCAATTGGGTCGCGCCTTTTGATTAATTAGCGTTATATGTGGCTAGTCTTCAGGGTTGAGCGAAACATGCAACATACTGAAGAGGGGGCGTTCTGGCGGTGTTAGCGGCGTGATGATGCTATACCCCGCAATCTCATGGCGCTGCTGAATAAGCGTTTCATTGGCAAAGTTCAAATTCCAAACGAACATTGGGCCAACATAATCAAGTTGCTGGCCAATTTCCAGCGCACGAATAGTATACCAGCCCTGCTGTTCCGCCGAATTATAGGTGAAGAACACTTCCGGCGGCTCAGTAGAGTAGCCTTCCCATGTTGGCCAGCCGAATTCTGTAACCCAAATTTGGACATTATGGCCATTACGAAGCATGATGTTGTGATAATCTTCCAACGTATCCAAGAAGAAGAAACGCGGGTCATCATCCCAACCACGCCCCTCAATGGGATTACAGCAACGGGTGTCCGGTGGATTACCCCAGCCAAAAGGATGCGCGCCCACTGCTATATCGGTATAAGCAGCAAGGCCTGCCGCATACATTTCTTGTAAAAAGGCGCGATCATCGCGGGAATGTGGGGAATCTGCTGTAGGGGCTAAACCAGCCGTCACAACCATAAGGTCGGGCGAGTAAGCGCGAACGGCATCATATCCGACACGGAAAAGCTCCATATAGCCCTGCCCTGTCAAAGGATGCACTCCTGTCCATTCACGAACAAGGTTAGGCTCATTCCAGATTTCTACGGCATCAATCACATTACCGATTTTATCAAGCATGAAGGTGATGAAGTTGTAGAGCAATGCTAGGTCATCGGGAGGGCCATCAAAATTCTGATTTGATGGACGCGCCCAAGCGGGGGCTTTGGCAACACTAACGAGAATACGGAAACCGCGCTTTTTAGCAGCCTGTACATGCAGCTGGAAAAGTGCAAAAT
>DAOTWU010000043.1:0-13986 GCA_034435735.1 Anaerolineae bacterium
GCGATGCTGCTGATGTTTCGCTCATCCCATAGCCCTCGTTTAAGCGATATGCTCCCGCAGATTCATAAGCGCGTTTTACCGCTGGCGGTAGCGGTGCTGCACCGCTTGTTGAAATGACAAATGAGTCCATCGAGACCTTACCGCTTTTTACATCAGGATGATTGACCACAGCGTTAAACATCGCAGGTACGCCCAGAAAAACATTAGGCTTAAAGTGTCCTATGATGCCAACAACATTGTTGGTATCTCGTGGATTGGCTACCAGCACAATTTTAGAACCTGATGCTGTTGCTTGTGTGAGCATAACGACCAGGCCGAAAACATGGAACATCGGCAAGACGCCAAGATAAATAAGGTCTTTGCGTTGCATACCAGCAAATTGCTCATGTTCAATAGATGACCATGCCATGATTTGCAGCATATTCGCCACCAGTGCGCGGTGAGTTAGCATTGCGCCTTTAGAGACACCTGTCGTTCCGCCTGTATATTGGAATAGTGCTAAATCTTTTGGTGTAACTTCTACTTGAACTTTTTGCCCCTCAAATTGCTGCAATAGCTCTTGAAACCACATATCCCCTTGTGCAAGTTGTTCTATATAATGCCCATCTTTTTTCTCACGTGTTAAAGAGAAGAGCACACGGGCGAGTGGTGGTAAATACTCTTTGATGTTGGCCACAATCACGTGTTTTGCTTTGGTCTTGGGCTGAATTTCTTTGATGAGCTTATAGAACATAGTTAGCGTGATGATAATCTCGGCATCACAGTCGTTGATTTGATATGCCATACGCGCTGGCGGATAAGTGGGATTTGTAGCGGCGACAACCCCTCCCGCTTTTAGAGTGGCGAAATAAGCAATTGCAAATTGAACGCAATTGGGCATAACAATAGCGACCCGAGCGCCTTTTTTTAGACCTAAATCAACCAGTGCTGCGGCTAGTGCATCAGACCACAAGTCCAGTTGTTGGTATGACACAGTATGTGCTTGGTATCCAACTAGAGGTAACTTAGCTGGAGTGATTAGCACTGTGTCGTTTGGATATTGTTTGGCTGTCTCTTGCAGATAATGGTGTACAGGTACATCAGGGTATGGTTCTAGGCTATGCGGCACATGAGGATCGTAATTTTTTAGCCAAGGACGATCTAAATAGTTAACCATAGTAATTTCTCCACACATCTCACAATATTTTGAAAAGAGCCGGGGTATTTATTCCCGGCCCTGTCAATGTTATGAGTAGTATACCGCTTTTTGAGCTATTCTTGTTGTTTTTCCCGTTCTTCCATTTCCAGACGGACGAGTTCCCGTCGTAATGTCTTGCCAACGGCTGATTTGGGTAGCTCATCAACAAATGCAAATCGGCGCGGGATTTCGTACTGGGCTAAGTGTTGGCTGCAATGTTCAATCAATTCTTTTTCTGTGACTTGCATACCAGGTTGAAGAACAATCCATGCTTTCAGCGCCTCTTGCCCATCTTTTTCTGGGTGTGGAATGGCCGCAACCCCAACATCTAACACAGCAGGGTGCTCTTTGATGACTTTTTCAATTGCTGTCGGGTATACGTTAAATCCGCCAATGAGTGCCATATCCTTCTTGCGGTCTACGATATAAAAGTAGCCATCCTCATCCATATATGCAATATCGCCTGTATAAAGCCAACGCTTGCCATCTTTTTCGCGTATTGCGTTGGCTGTTTCCGTCGGCATACCATGGTAACCAACCATAATATTGGGGCCTGCCATCACCAACTCGCCAACTTCGCCCACGGGCATATCTGTTTCGCCATCTTCCAGGCTTACAATTCGCATATCCATGTCAGGGAGCGGGATGCCAATAGAGCCTGTACGATTTTCGCCCTTGAGCGGGTTAACGTGGGTTGCTGTTGGTGCTTCGCTCATGCCAAAGCCCTCTCGTAGCGAGGCGCCACTCAAACGCTCAAACTCTCTTTTCACAGCAGGCGGTAGCGGAGCAGAGCCACTAATAGCTGCACGAATTGAGTTTAGATTAACTTGCCCACTTTTTACTGCAGGATGATTGTTGATGGCATTATATAGCGCAGGAACACCGTGGAAGAGAGTGGGGCGATAAGTATGGATTGTTTCTATCACATCATCAATATCACGGGCATTAACTACAAGGACGATTTTAGCACCCATTTTAATGCCTGTACTGAGGACAGCAACCATACCAAAAACGTGGAACAAGGGGATTGCGCCCAATAATATTTCTTCATGAGGCGGAATATCTTCACCCAAAAACGCGCTAATTTGTAGAACGTTGGCTACCAGTGCCTTATGAGTGGACATCGCCGCTTTGGAAACACCTGTTGTTCCCCCAGTATATTGGAATAAGGCTAAGTCATCTGGCTTTACATCAACATTGGGTTTTTGTCCATCATAACGCTTCAAAATATCCTGTAGCCAGTAATCGCCTTCTCGTAAATTGGCGACATAATGTCCATCTTTTTTCTCGCGTGCTAATGTGAAAAGAATGCGCCCCACAGTTGGGAAATATTCTTTAACATTGGTAACAATAACATGTTTTACGGGGGTGTTATCACGGACTTGATTAACTAGATTGTAGAACAGCGATAGAGTAATGACGAACTCAGCCCCGCAATCATTGAGCTGGTATTGCAATTTATCAGCTGGATATGTTGGGTTAGTTGCTGCAACCACCCCGCCAGCTTTAAGAATACCGTAGAAGCTCACGACAAAAGCCGCCACATTGGGCATTACAATTGCCACGCGGTCACCTTTTTTCAGCCCCAATGCAACCAATGCAGATGCTAGCGCATCCGATTGGCGGTCAAGCTCTCGATAAGTGAGGTTACTATCCACACGCCCAAACAGCGGCAGCTTTAATGTTGTTGTAATGGCTGGCCGTTCTGCATGTTTCTGGGCTGAATCTCGAAGAAATTGGTGTAATGGGATTTCGGGGTAGGGTTCTAATGATGTTGGACAGCCAGGGTCATAACGTTTAGTCCAAGGACGTTCCGCATAAGTCACCATTTTTAAACTCCAAATTAATTGAATTCACATTTGATTTTTTCAATACACATAAGTATAGATGATGCATAAGGCGGCTGCAAACTTTCCGCCACCTTATGCTTGAATTGTCATGAATTACTTATCCCACAGTCGCCAATCTTCTGGAATAACAGCGACATTCCCCGCTTTATCGAGGCAAATATGTTTACTATATCCCGTTACCATCAACTGGTCTTTGTCATCCAGAATTTCGTAGGCGAATGTGAGGCCTCTACTGCGCATTTGTTCAACCCAGCAACGTACCCGTAAAACCTGATCATAAACAGCCGCTTGCACATAACGGGCATTTACTTCGGTGACTGCTAAATAATACCCTTCGCGCTCAAAATCGGCGTAGCTACGCCCGCGTTGACGGATATAGTTGCTGCGTCCTTCTTCAAAGTAAATGATATAGCTAGCATGGTGCACAATGCCCATGGCGTCCGTTTCAGCATAGCGCACTTGAACGCGCGTCTCGGCGACAAAGCGATTTGGTGTTGTCAACGCTCGCTCCTTCATTTTTTTAGCTGGTGTCGCTTCTCTAATTCTGTATATACATCTTGTAAAGTAAGCCCTAAATCGGCCATCAGTACCAGCGTATGGTAAAACAGGTCCGCTAGCTCTCCAATTTGTTCATCACGTGTTTGGCTCAATGCCGCGACAATCACTTCAGTGGCTTCTTCGCCAACTTTCTGGGCAATTTTGCTGCGCCCTTCAGTGAATAATTGCTGGGTATAACTATTGGGGCGTGGATTCTGTTTACGGTCTTTAATGATAGCTTCAAGTTGCTGCAACATATCGTCCATGATAAGAAATCATTGCTCCTATGAAATTTCGTCTAACTGGCGGAAAAAACAACTGGTTTCACCAGTATGGCAAGCTGGCCCTGCTGGCTCTACGAGAATGAGTAGCGTATCAGCATCACAATCAACCCATATGCTCTTCACACGCTGTTTATTTCCGCTTGTCGCGCCTTTATGCCACAATTCCTGGCGGCTTCGGCTCCAGAACACGGTTTCGCCTTTATCTAATGTGGCTTGCAGTGCTTCTTCGTTCATATAAGCCACCATAAGCACTTGTTTTGTATGGGCGTCTTGTACTATAGCGGGTATCAATCCTTGGTCATTCCATTTAATCTGATTCCACATTATCTAAATTCTCCCAACCATGAAGACGGACGGGGATACCTTCTTGAGCAAGATGACGTTTTAATTCCTCAATGGTAATTTCATTGAAGTGGAATATAGAAGCGGCGAGAGCGGCATCGGCCTTTCCATGTGTCAAGACATCACAAATATGTTGTTTGTTTCCCGCACCGCCAGAAGCGATAACCGGGATGGACACAGCTTCTGCAATAGCGCGGGTTAATTCAATGTCATACCCGTTCTTTGTGCCATCACGGTCCATACTGGTTAACAGAATTTCCCCCGCACCGCGTGATTCAACCTCTTGTGCCCACGAAATAGCGTCTAACTCCGTGGGAATGCGGCCGCCATTGATATAAACACGCCATTTGCCATCCAGCCACTTGGCATCAATAGCAACCACAATACATTGAGAGCCAAATCCCCATGCCCCATCATCAACAATCTGTGGGTTGCGTACAGCGGCACTATTGATAGCCACTTTATCCGCCCCTGCAAGCAGTGTCGCCCGAATATCTTCCAATGTGCGAATACCACCCCCTACTGCAAAGGGGATGAATAAGCTGTCTGCAATGCGCCGCACCATTTCTAAAGTAGTTTTTCGATTTTCATGAGAGGCCGTGATGTCTAAAAAGACGAGTTCGTCAGCACCTGCTCTGTCATAAATGATGGCTTGTTCAACGGGGTCTCCTGCATCTCGAAGATTGACAAAATTAATCCCTTTTACCACACGACCATCTTTAACATCGAGGCAGGGAACAATACGTTTTGCTAGCATCACTAGGCCTCCTTTGCCGCTAATAACGCTTCAGCTAATGTGAGTTTTCCTTCATAAAGCGCCATACCTATAATTGCGCCTGCTACCACTTTGCTTTGTGCCAGCTTATGAATTTCATCCATGTGGCTCACACCACCAGAAGCAATGACTTTTAAGCCAGTGTTACGTGCTAAAGCGATAGTGTCATGAATATTGACACCTAGCAGGTTGCCATCACGCTGAATATCGGTATAGAGCGCATGAATAACTCCGCGCTCCGCCATTTCCCTGCCAAATTGGATTGGCGTTAAGTCAGTTTGCTCTTGCCAGCCATGGGTAGCGATTTTTCCATCACGAGCATCCAATGCCACACATATAGCTTCAGCACCAAAGCGCTCAATAGCTTCTGTAACTGCTTGTGGGGATTGTGTGGCTAATGTGCCGATGACTACTCGCTTAGCCCCCAAATTTAATGTACGTTGCACATCCTCTAACGTGCGCAATCCGCCACCGAACTGAATGTTGATACCTAGCTTTGCAACCTGCTCTAAAATACGTAAATTATCATTAGCCGCCGCAAATGCCCCATCTAAATTCACCATGTGAATCCAGTTAGCGCCTTCATCAATCCATTGTTGGGCAGTCGCTATAGGGTCTTCGCTGAATACTTGTTGCCGGTTAGGGTCGCCCTCGCGTAAACGGACAACTTTGCCACCACGTAGGTCAATAGCAGGATAAATAATCATACGTTTGCCCCCTCAATCCGATACAGGAAATTCTTCAGAATTTGCAACCCTGTGGTTTGGCTCTTTTCTGGGTGGAACTGCACGCCATAAACATTATTATGGGCGACAGCAGCCGTGAATGTAATGCCATAATCGACTGTTACCAAAATGTCTTTTTCTCTGTCTGGCTCACAATAATAGCTATGGACAAAGTATGCATAACTGCCTTCATCAATACCTTCTAAAAGGGGAGATGAGCGCTTAATCTGCAGCTGATTCCAGCCCATATGTGGCACTTTCAGTCCCATGTGCTTTGGAAACAAGGCAACACGCCCCGGTATTACGCCCAATCCTTTATGGTTGCCTAATTCATGGCTATATTCGAATAGAAATTGCATTCCTAAACAAATGCCTAGATAAGGCTTGCCAGCGTAAATGGCAGCAAGTAGCGGCTTAACAAGGTCTTGCTTATGGAGGGCTTCCATACCTGCGCCAAATGCACCTACACCAGGCAGGATAATTTTTTCTGCATCTTGCAATTCGTGTCCATGCCGCACAACGCGAATATTTGGGGTGCCCAGATGGTGCAGTGCATGAAGAACGCTATGTAAATTGCCTGCTCCATAATCAATGACTGCTAACATAGGTTTGCTCCTTAAAATCAAAAAGCCCGCAACCGGTGCGGGCAATCACTTTCGGCAAACACAAATAAGCGCGACTTCAAAACCGCAGCAACACCGGATGAGAAAAAGATGTGTTGGTTTGGTGATGATGTCGCATAGGACTTATCCTACCTTTCTGCGCCTGAGTATAACAGGACAAAAGATACGTTGTCAACGACCGCCCAGATGTTAAAATCCAACCCTGAAATAATTTACTATGACTGAAAGGACGATGATGACCCCCACAATTGTTTTACTGACAGATTTTGGCGTAACAGATATTTATGTAGGTGTGATGAAAGGTGTGATGCGTGCTATCTGCCCATCTGCAACTTTTATCGATTTAACGCACGCTGTTCAGCCACAAAATGTGCGCGAAGGCGCTTATCATTTATTTAATAGCTATCGCTATTTCCCGGAAGGAACGGTTTTTCTAGTGGTTGTTGACCCTGGTGTGGGAAGTGCTCGCCGCCCTATTATTGTTCGAGCAAATGGCTATACATTCATTGCTCCAGATAATGGCATTTTAGCCTATACACTTCAAGATTTAGGCGGCGAGTACGAAGCCTATGAACTCGCAAATCCAGAGTATCACATGCCAGATATGAGCGTTACATTTCATGGGCGAGATATTTTTGCGCCTGGTGCTGCCCATGCTGCTGCTGGTGTGCCATTAGCCCAGTTTGGTCCCCGCTTAGAGCAGATAAAATCGCTTCCTACACCACAGATGGTTATTCAAGAACATAAAATTAGCGGCGAAGTCATGCATATTGATCATTTTGGTAATGTTGCTACCAGCATTGGGAAATTGCGTTGGTTAGCACCAGAGCGCCTACGCCTCGAACCTTGCTTTGGTGAAAGGAAAACCCCTGTTCCAATTGCGGCGCCCTCTGCCATTTTGCGCATTCATGATGTTGATATTTTAGGAATAAGCCATGCCTATCATGAAGGCGTTCGTGGCGATTTTATGATGTTGATTAACAGTAATGGGTTTCTAGAAGTTGCGTTGAATCAAGATAGTGCAGCCGAGCGCTTAGATGTACGTGTTGGCGATCATGTTGTTTTAACTTTAGGTGGCGATGAACCGGGATTACATTAAATTGGGGCGTTTCGTCCTCGAATACGCTCATCACCAACGCGGCGTGTAACGCCTTGAGTGTCTAGATATTCCAGCACACCAATAGCATATTTGCGCGATGTGTTCAGTTCATCTCGCAAGTTTTGCACTGTGATTGCGCCGTGTTGGTCTATCCATTTCAACACCGTTGAAACAATTTGCTCAAAGATGTCTCTTAGAAAAATAATGTCTGGTTGCACTTGAACAATTTCACCCAAATCAAGTAGGGCGTATAAAATTTCCTCATCAACAATATTGAGTAACTCACCTCTTGAAGGCGGGGTAAATGGATTTTTCGATAGAACATCCATAAGCTGGTGTATTTGTGCTTCTTGTTGCGGGGCGAATTTGATTTCGTGCTGTTCTAGCCGTACTAAATGCCCTTCGTCAATAACTTGTGCTTGCTCTTGCAATAGCAGGCCGAATGTAGCCTGTTTGAGCTTCAAGCGGCTACGCAATTCTTCTCTTGGCATACCTAATCGTAACGGGTATTGGCGGTGGTAATCTGCCAATATGTCATACATTGCATCTAACAGCGCATTGAAACGAGTTCGCGCTATTACGCGCCCATCCTCAAATCGAATGAGCAGCCCTTCAGCAAGTGCTTCATCGACGGCTATAGCTAAATCTTCCTCATCGTATCCCGTAATTTGCTGTAGCTGGCTAATTTTTATAGGTTCTACAGTATCAGCTGCTTGCGCTACCTTATCAGCTGGTCTTCCAGATAAACGAGTTTCTAGCGCAGCGATAACTTGTGGCTGGTGTCGTTTCCAGCGTTTGCCAGGGTTGGGATTTACGATGACGCCGCCACCTATAGTTTGTGGGGGGGAAGGGTAGCGGAGTATAAAGCGTTCTCCCTGTATCAATGGCGTTGGTTGTTCAAAGCGTATTTGTAGCCAACCGCTTTCGCCAGGAGATAGCATGTCACTATCCAACAATCTCACACGCCCAACACGCTCTGTTGCTCCGCTGAAAAACTTGACTTCTGCATTGTGTTTTAGCGGACGCTGCGCATCTGGCAAATAACGGAAGTGCACATCAGCCAGCAGTGTAGGTTTCAATTGTTCTGGGTAGGCCAAGAGGTCGCCCCGTGCAATTTGGCGCTTTTCTACACCCGCGATATTGACCGCCACGCGACTGCCTGGCACTGCACGTTCCACTTTCTTCTTGTGGCTCTGCAACCCGCGGATGCGCCCGCCGAGTTGCTGAGGGTAAATCATCACCTCATCGCCGACACTCAAAGCCCCGCCTAACAATGTTCCCGTAACCACAGTGCCAAAACCACTAATGGTGAATACGCGGTCAATGGATAAATATGGACGGTTATAGTTAGCGCGGCGCGGTGTTTCCTGTAGCAGCGCTGTTAAAGCGGTAAGGAGCGCTTCAACGCCTTCACCACTATGAGCAGAAACAGGCAATATAGGCGCTTGCGCTAATGTTGTTCCTTGTAATACATCGCGTACATCTTGCGTGACTAGCTCTAACCATGCTTCATCATCAATGAGGTCAATTTTGGTTAAAACCACTAAACCCCGTTCGACGCCCAGTAAATCCAGAATGGCCAAGTGCTCCCGTGTTTGGGGCATCACGCCCTCATCGGCAGCAATAACGAGTAAAACAGCGTCGATACTGCCAACCCCTGCCAACATGTTCTCAATGAAATCACGATGACCGGGAACATCAACAATCCCTACTTCCTCGCCATCGGGTAGGGTGAGCCACGCGAAACCCAATTCAATGGTCATTTCGCGTGCTTTTTCTTCGGCCAATCTATCTGGGTCAATGCCTGTTAGCCGCTTGACAAGCGTTGATTTGCCATGGTCTACATGGCCTGCTGTGCCTATAACGCGCATTTTTAAGTGGTTGTTGTACCGTTATTGAGTTCACCCGATGGTTCGTTACCTGTGCCTGCCGTGTCATACTCTAATAGCAGGGCTTGGTAACGTTCACGATACAGCCGTGCCCGCTCTCTTTCTAAGCGCCACATGCGTTCTACACTATCCGCAACAGGGCGCAAGGCGGCCTCTAATTCACCCAACTTTTGCACAAAGCGTTCAAATTCTTTATCATGATTGCGCCAAACGTCATCGTTTGAAAGTGTAAATTGCTTCCAGCGTTTTTGATCTTCTGCCCGCCAATCATTCCATTCATCGCGGAAACGTTCTTCGCTGAGCCGTTGCATTTCCGCCACTTCGTTAATGCGGCGTTCTAGTCGGTCACCAATGCGGTCAAAGTCCTCTACGATGCGCTTCATCTGGCGATAGACATCTGCCCATTGCTCAAAACGCTCCAGATTACGCTGCATCTGGCTATCCTGCTCGCCAAATTTCTCCAACAAGTCTTTAATCTGCTGGTCTCTTTGCTGCATGAGCAATGTTTGCTGGTCAATGAAGGCTTGAATCTGGTCGCGCCGTTCGCCTTCACCCATCTGTATTTCTTGAATGCGCCGCTCATTACGCAAGGCGAGTTCTTCTAACAAACCTAACTTAGTACGAATACCCTCGATTTGCTTCTTAATATCAGGGATTTCGGTTTCGACTTCTGATAGACGACGCGCATCCTGGCGGCGTTGTTCCTCCAAAAATGCGAGGCGACGGTCAGGCTCTTCTTGCCGCTTCATCAAGTCATCTAGGCGTTGTTGTAAATTAGCGGCAATACCCGCCAAGCGGTCACGTTCTGCTTTCAGGTCACTAATCTCGCCGCTTAAGCGTTCCGCACGAGTGAGTTTATCTTGTAACTCTTTAATAGTGCGGTTCATGGTTTCCTGTTGTAACTCAGCACGGCGTTGCGCTTCGCGCTCTGCTGCGAGGCGTTTGGCTTCAGCCGCTTCGACCAGCTGGCGCATTTCCTGCCGCACCGCTTCCATTAGCTGTTCGCGCCCACCACTAATGACGCCATCGCGTATCGTGGTTTGGTCAGCTTCCACGCCGTTTAAGCGCCGTTGCAGGCTATCAATAAGTTCTTGCTGTTGGGCTAAACGCTCTTCTAATGTCGCAATGGTCGCTTTGTCACGGCGACGTTCTTCATCTAGCCACTCAATCATCCGTGCGGCTTGATTGATGTCCATAATTTCATCCTCCGGATTGGTTGATTCATCGAGGGTTCGGTCGGAATAATGCGATTATAGCATATTGCACCTTGCACATAATACGCTCCGTTTTCCGCAGCATATCATGTTATACTCATCTATTACACAAATGGCTTATTGATGAGATATTGCTTTTGGTGAATTGGAAATGAGTTATCCTAATTATTTCCCATCACCTGAATGCAATTGGTAGAAAATTCTCAGGGAGAACTATCCCATGTATGTAATGCGTGAACGCCTCGAACAAAATGAGTTAAACACCTTAGCGCCCTATGCGCTTTTAAGTCAGAATAGTCGTGGACGACAATATCCTGACCATCAGTCACGGTATCGCACAGCTTTCCAACGCGATCGTGACCGTATTATCCATTCGGCAGCTTTTCGGCGTTTGGAATATAAAACCCAAGTTTTTGTCAATGATGAGGGTGATTACTACCGCACTCGCTTAACCCATACGCTTGAAGTGGCGCAAATAGGGCGTGCCATTGCCCGCGCTTTAGCGGTTAATGAAGATTTAGTAGAGGCGATTTGCCTCGCGCATGATTTAGGCCATCCGCCCTTTGGCCATGCAGGGGAAGCCACGCTTAATCAATTGACGCAGGATATTGGTGGGTATAACCACAATCACCAAAGCTATCGCGTTGTCAGCGAATTGGAGCGCCGTTATCCAGAGTGGCCAGGCCTCAACCTCACTTTAGAAACATTAGAGGGCATTGCCAAACACGAAACTGAATATGACATCAGTGAAGTTGTTGGGTTTGAGCAGAGCACCCGCGCCAGCATTGAGGCACAAATAGCGAATGTTGTCGATGAACTCGCTTATAATGCTCATGACCTTGATGATGGCTTGCAATCAGGTTTAATTACTCCTGACCAACTTGCTGAATTGGAAATTTGGCAGCAACTATGCGAGCGTATTGGGTGGCAGGGTGGTACACTAGACCCTATCACACGCCATCACTTCATCCGTGAACTTGTTGGTATGGAAGTTGATGATGTATTGACGGAGACGGCCCGCCGCTTGGATGAACTGAACCCGAAAAGCCCAGAGGATGTTCAGAAGCATCATCAGAACGTTGTTGTACATAGCGAGGCTATCTCCGCCTTAAATCGCGAGTTGAAGGATTTTCTTTTCGAAAATATGTACCGTCATTTTCGGGTGGTGCGTATGCAAAAACGCGCTGAGCACTTCATTACTGCCATTTTTGAAAGCTATGTACAAGAGCCGCGTTTGCTACCGCCAGAGTATCAATCTAATCTTGAGAATCATAACTTGCATCGTGTCGTCGCTGACTATATTGCGGGTATGACAGACCGTAGTGCATTATTAGAATACCGTCGTCTGTTTGACCCGCTGATGCGTCCATTAATTGCTGGCTGATTTTTCGAAGGAAAGAGGGCTATATGGCCGGAGAAGCCTTACTCAATAATCGTTATCGCCTTGTCGCACAACAAGGTTCAGGCGGTATGGCTGTTATTTATAAGGCCATAGACCAAGTTCTAGGGCGGACTGTTGCTATCAAAATTTTGCGCCCCAGCTTGACTGGCGATAATGAATTTTTAGAGCGTTTCCGCAATGAGGCGAGAAGCATTGCCAATTTAGCACATCCCAATATCGTGACCGTGCACGATGTCGGCAATGATGGGCCTACCCATTACATTGTTATGGAATTTGTCGAAGGCACAGATTTGAAGAAAATCATTCGGACGCATGGTTCACTACCGGTTGAGCGTGCTCTGAATTTGGCCATTCAAATTTGTTCCGGTATTGGCTTTGCTCACCGTGCTGGCATTGTACATGCCGATATTAAGCCTCAAAACATTCTCGTCACGTCAGATGACACGGTGAAAGTCACTGACTTTGGCATCGCTCAAGCCCTTAGCGATACGATTCCCGGCCAGCGCGCAGATGTTGTCTGGGGTAGCCCTCATTATTTCGCTCCTGAACAAGCACGAGGAGAGCGCCCAACTCCTGCGTCCGATGTCTATGCTATCGGCATTGTGATGTTTGAGATGCTCACCGGGCGTTTGCCCTATGTGGGGGCTAGCCAGCAAGACCTTGCGCTTGCACATATCCGCGAGCGGATTCCCCTCGTTACAGAATATAACCCGAATGTGCCGGATGAATTGGCGCAAATCATCTATAAAGTGATGAGCAAAGAGCCATCGGCGCGTTACCGCATGGCGGACCAATTGGGGCACGTGTTAGAAGCTTATCGAGATAGAGGGAAGCAGCGTACTATTTCTGGGCCAGCGGTCTCACCACCGCCTGCACAGCCTTCGGTTGCATCGCGCCCAACTACGCCACCACCACCGCCACCTGCTCCAGCAGAGCAAGCACCCCCAACACAACGCTATAGCCCAGCACCACAAGCGCCACAGCCTTCAATTCCACAACCAGGGCCAACGAATCGCCCGCAAGTGCGCCCCCTTGTTGAAGACCGCACGCAATATACCCCGCCACCTGCACCACCACAGGTGACGGATAGCCGTCGTTATGCGCCACCACCGGCTTACGAACAATTCTATGAGGAAGATGCACCATCCGGTTTAGATGTTGTGACTATTGCGCTGGCGCTAATTGCGTTCCTTGCAGTTGCTTGCCTCTTCCCGCTTTATATCGCGGTTTTTCAAGCATATACCGGATGATTTAGCCTTCATCTGTCATCGCATCTACCAGTGGAGGATCATCGGAAACAGCGTAATGATAAGCCTGTACTTCGGTGTTTCCTTCACTGGTAGTCGCTAGATAAATCCCTACTGCGCCACCTGTAAAAGTGCTATCTTCCACATTCACCACATTAACGCCATTGACATAACCATGTAGCAGATTACCATCAATGTGAATGGTTAGTTGATTTTTCTCACCTCGTGGATGTATAGCTGGATGTTCTGTCCAAGTTTCTTCTGCATCTCTGAGTTCGCGCCATTCACGATTTTGCCGAACCCAGATACTATAACGCCCCAATCCATCAACTGCGAAAACGTTATAGTTGTTTTCGTCTTGATAGTTAAAAACGATACCGTATCCACTAGCGGGAGAGCTATCTTCGCTCAACGTAGCCTCTAGAGTTATTGTGATATTGCGGCTATAGGTATAAGCTGAATCGAAGAGTGTAGTTGCGGCTGTTCTGGGGCTTGTATTGATGAGGCGATAAACGCCATTGTCAATTTGTTGCACGAATGGCTCTGTATTATCTTCATGCCAATAGCTAGTAAAGGGATTATCTCTAGAGAAGTCCGTACTAAAAAACAAATCCCCTGTCATACTCTCTACAAGCGAATTGGATGTATCGTCGGTCGGTGTGGCTGGAGATTGTCTATTCAACAGGGCTACGAACAATAACCCAGCGATAATTAGTGCCCCAATAGCCAGTAACCCAATAGGCGCACTGAGCTTGTGTTTATTGGGGGATACAGATGGTTGGCTATCTCTAGCAACAGTATTGAATTGAACTGTTGCTAATC
>DAOTWU010000044.1:0-2441 GCA_034435735.1 Anaerolineae bacterium
TTATTCTGCATGACCGCCGCGCCATTTTGAGCGTTTGCACCCCATTACCAGATGTTGTGGGCGTGAAAGATGTTACTGTAGCCTTGCCCCATTTAGTTGGTGGTGATGGCATTATCGATAGCATTCCTTTGCCACTGGCAGAAGATGAACAAGCGGCTTTGCACCGCAGTGCCAGTATCATACGTGGTTATTTAGATGAATTGGACCAACTCTAATGCATGTTGTTGTCATTGGCGGCACGGGGCATATCGGCACATACCTCATACCACGATTGGTGGCTATGCAAATGCAGGTCACAGTGGTGAGCCGTCGAGCCAGCCATAACTATGGTGACCATCCCGCATGGCAACAGGTGAATTATGTGCAAATTGACCGCACCGCAGCAGAAGCCAGCGGGATGTTTGGCGAGCAAATACGCGCACTAAAGCCCGATGTGGTAATTGACCTGATTTGCTTCACGCTGGAAAGCGCCCAGCATTTAGCAGAAGCACTACAAGGGCATATCCAACACTTTTTACATTGCGGCACGATGTGGGTGCACGGCCATAGCACGCAAGTACCCGCCACAGAAGACCTGCCCCGCAACCCATTTTGCGACTATGGCCGTAAAAAAGCGGCAGTTGAAGCATATTTGTTGCAGAAAGCGCGGCGCCAACATTTCCCAGCAACCATTCTGCATCCGGGGCATATTGTCGGTGAGGGGTGGATGCCTATCAACCCAGCGGGCAACCTCAATCCAGCAGTATTTGAGAAGTTAGCCAGTGGAAAAAAGCTCGCGCTACCCAATATCGGCATGGAAACTCTGCACCACGTTCACGCTGATGATGTAGCGCAGGCTTTCATAAAAGCGATGCAACATTGGGGCACGGCCATTGGGGAGAGCTTCCATGTGGTATCACCCGCAGCATTGACCTTACGCGGATATGCGGAAGCGGTGGCGAGCTGGTTTGGCCAAAAAGCACAACTAGAATTTTTGCCATGGGAAATGTGGAAAGCACAGGCCAGCGAGGAAGATGCCGCTGCAACATGGGATCATATTGCTCATAGCCCAAACGGCAATATCGAAAAAGCGCGGCGATTATTGCAGTATGAGCCACGCTACACTTCGTTACAGGCAATTTATGAAGCGGTGCAGTGGCTAATCGCTCACGAAAAGCTAAAAATCGTCCAGTAGTTTGCACTTTTTTTACATTTGGGCAATATTCAGGCAATACTTCTTTGGCAAGATAATAGCGTGTGAGTATTCCCCCGAATCCCCCGAATACTTCCCACCCGCGGGACGGTACGCAGAGCCGTCCCTTTTGATTTTTAAGAGGGGATTGCCTGTAAGCTTGAATCTCTGTATGCTGTACGGAAAATGATTTGAAAGGACAGGCGATGTCTGCAGAGCCAACTACAGTCACAACAAGCGAACGCTCTAACTTGCGGCGTGCACTTTTTGTCTTTCTCATTTTAGCGGCTTTGGTCGCAGGTTATTTAAGCTATTTGAAAATCGCCAGTGCAGATGCCGTATGTATTGAAAGCGGCCCCTTCGATTGTGGCCTTGTACTCAATAGTGTGTATTCAGAAATAGGTGGCATTCCTATCGCCTATTTAGGGTTCATCGTCGATATTATCCTCATTGGCTTCTTACTTGTAGAGCGCCGTTGGCTTGACCAACAAATCGCGGTTATCCTCTATTTTGGTCTAGCCTTGTTCGCCTTCTTATTCTCGGTTTATCTGGTTTATTTACAAGCAGCAGTCATTCAGGCATATTGTCCATGGTGTCTAACCCACGAGGCGCTAGTCACGCTCTATTTCATTGGCGGCGGCGTGCGCTTATGGCGCGTTTTACAAGCTGAATAATATGCTGAGTATTGGCGATACCGCACCGTTTTTCACATTGCCAGATATTGATGGCAATCTCATAAGCCTGGAACAGATATTGGCGGATAAACACGCGCTATTGGTTTTTATCCGCCATCCGGGGTGAATCCCCTGTAGGGAGCATGCGTTGCAGTTGCAACGATACGACGACACGCTAAAATCTCAAGGGGTACAGCCGCTTTATATTAGCTTCAGTGCCAAAGCGCACTTTCTCCGTGCGTGGCGAGAGCAAACGGGGGTGACCAATCCGCTTTTGGTAGATACTGAGCACGAAGTCTACCGCGCCTATGGGATGAAGCGGGGCAATATTTGGCGAGTCTATGGCCCCAAAACGCTCTGGTATTATGCACTTGCTATGTTTGGTCGAGGGCAAAAATGGCGCGGTATTCTAGATGATGCTTACCAACTTGGTGGCGATTGCCTCATCGACCAACGGGGGATTGTTCGCTATATACACCGCAGTGAAGACCCAACCGACCGCCCCACAATCGAAACGCTTCTACAAGCTATCCCCACTTAAAATCAGAGGAAAAAGCCCCCGCTTTTTGTATAAGAAATGGCAGGTAATTTTAACT
>DAOTWU010000045.1:0-5480 GCA_034435735.1 Anaerolineae bacterium
TGGCCAATAGCAAGCCAGAAGATTGGCATATTTGGAGCGATGCTCATCCGCGTGTAGTCAGCGAAGCTCAGGAATTGTATCAAAAGATGAAACAGCGCACTCAACAGAGCGAGCTAGTTGCAGAGATTATTTTGCCCAAAGATGTTGAAGCACTCAATCGTAGCGTCGCGTTGATAGAGCCAGATGTTGACCACATTATTATTTTTGGTTATGGGGTTACATACGCCCTGACTTATAAAGAAAATGTTCAGTGGTTAAAATATCTAGCTTTGCCAGAAAACAAACCCGCGAGTTTTGTGTTTAATACCCCAGCAAAACCCATTCCGTTCAGTGCAGGAATAACAGCAGCCACTCATCGTCAGCGCATGGTGCATTATACCAGAGAGGCCGTTGAATCATTATTCCGCCAAACAATACCCGGCAGCAAAATTGTCTGGGAAAAGCCGGCATCACAAACCCGTACTGGAGCTTGGGAGACATGGCTCATTCATAGACCTGTGTAAATCAAAAAGAGGCTCGCCCCCAAAGACGAGCCTCTCTAATCTTTGCATTAGTCCCCCGCAGCAAAAGTGGGAGAAACAAATTCTGGCTTCGGGTCGGGAATTGCTGCGTCTTCTTCGTGCAAAAGCCCTTCTGATAGAAGCACTCGCTTAAAAGCGACAATCGCAACTTCAATCATACCTTCATCTGGCTGGTTGGTGGTTAAATGTTGCAATGCCAAATTGGGTACAATAAGCCAGCGGATGAATTTGTTGTTCAAATTTGCAGCTGTGAATTTGAGCCACTCATATGAAATGCCAGCAATTACTGGAATAAGCAAAACGCGCGATAAAAGCAACACCCACCAGTCTGGCCGACCTAATACTGAAAACACCAATACACTCACTAGCACCACATTAAGCAAAAAGGCCGTACCACAACGTGGGTGTTCAATAGGATATTGCGCAACCACATCTGGAGTGAGGTCTGCACCAGCTTCATAAGCGTTAATCGTCTTATGTTCTGCGCCATGATAGCCAAAGAGGCGTTTAACATCTGGCATAAAGCCGATAACCCAAATGTAGCCAATCACAAGTAGCAGTCGCACGAAACCCTCTAGTAAATTCACGAGAAATGATTCTTCAGTCAACCCTAATACCGACTCTAAACCCGTTGCGGCGAGTGTGGGCAAAATGAAGAATAAACCGATGCCAAAAACCAGTGAAAACGCTACTGTCGCCCAGCCAATAGGGCCATTAAAATTGACATCTTCATCTTCACCAATAGCGACATCAGCAGACCAAAGTAAGGCACGCATGCCCAATCCCAACGCATCCCACAGTAAAACAAGGCCGCGCAGAAACGGGGTTTTGCTGATACGACCACGATAGAGTGTGGCGTTCAACGGTTGCTCATGAACGACGATTTCGCCTTTGGGATTACGAACAGCAATGGCAGCATTGTGTGCGCCACGCATCATCACGCCTTCAATAACAGCCTGTCCACCATAAGAAAAGCTCATTTCCTTAACAGGTGCGGCATTATCTGTATCTTGTGCATTCATTGATGACAAAGGACTATACTCCTCTAAAACCCATTTACTCAAACTGTAAAGATTGTTCACTGGACGAAGTTATTTGCTGAAGTGTTGTTGTGCCTTGTGGTTGAATAAGCATACTGACAGGGCCACCAACAGGGCAACCATCAACATCATTGCAAGTTGCAGGCTGTAGGTCAATTAAATATCCCCCATTATCAGGCCATACTATGATTATATTACCATATTGATCGATAAGACGCGCCTTTGTACCTGTAGCAGGAATATACACACTCACAGGTGTCTGCGTTTTTGCCCATAAAACCAATGTTTCATGACCATCCGTATGGTTCAAACGAACAGCATCCAGAAATTCACTGTGTTGTCTATCCGCTGCTGTCACATGACGGAATAAGTCAACAACGGTTCGCCAAGCGTAAAAGGCCGGGCGGGGCGATTGGTCTGCAGGGCTGAGTATGCCAAAAGACTCTCCGCCTGGTGGCAACATCTGGTCATAGAGCTTATAAACCGCTATGCGTTCCGCCCCTGCAGCCAGACCTAAAGCCGCAGCCTGCGTCAAAAAAGCAGCTTGCTGCTCAAGATTGAGCTGAAAAACCGGACGCTCGACTGGCCACATGGGGTCATCCGTTGGTGCGGCATTAGTCTCGTTAATCCAAATAGTTTTATCTTGCAAACCATAGCTATCGAGCAGTTCACGGGTTTGCTGAACAAGGTCAAAAACAGTATCCGAACGAAAGTAGATATGCAAAGTCACCGTATCAAAATAATAGTTATACTCAGGGGCTTGCGGGTCAGCAGTGATACGCTCTAGAAGGCGGTCAAGGAAAAGGCGACGGCCCGCAATAGTGTCATGAAAATAGGTCATACCCGCAACATGAATCACAGCATTGGGGTTACCCTGTTTTGCCGCTAGATAAGCCACGCGCAATAATTGATAATACTCCTCCACCCCACCTTCAAATTCAAAACCATAAGTCCCGGCTTCAATATCCGGCTCGTTCCAGATAATAAAGTGATTGACGCCCCGACTTGCATAATATTCCGCCGTACGGCGGACAAAGTTAGCCCAATAGTTATTAGGGTCATCAATTGGCAAATCGAGACCACTAGGCACACCAGCATTTGGCACACCATCCGTCGCCCATTCAGGGGTATGCTTGAGTAAGGCAACAATTTCTCGGCCACAGTCACTAGCCGATTTTAACCAACGGTCATCCACCCCTAATGTATGCCAATCATCTGGTCCTGTGGGTTGGTGCTGTACCCAATCAAAAATAATGCGCTCCCAACTCACACCTAGTTCGCAGGCGCGTTCTGGTAACCAAAACCCCTCAACAATCCCAAAAACATTTTCTGATGGGGGAATCGCTGTTTCATCTTGTGCGAAGACAACCAAAATAGGCAAGAATAACAATATCACACTGAAAAGCCGTTTCATCCCGTCTCTCCTGCGGGGCGTATATCTTGCAAATTGAGTTGAAGGCTGGTTCGCCCATTCCATTGATTGAGTTCCAGATAATAAGCAATATCGACCATATCGGGCATATTCTCCGCCCAACCACCTAACCGAAAACCAATAGCATCAATTTGCGCATTGCCCTGCACCAATGTGAGCTTGAGATGTCTATTGTCCTGCCCGACAGTGCGGTACTCTTTCACCCTCACATTGCGCGTTATGAATAGCGGTGCGGGGTTACCGTGCCCAGTTGGTTCTAGCTGGCGCAATTCGTCAATGAGCGCATATGTCAACTGGCCAAAATCAACTTCGCAATCAATATGAATAGATGGTTGCAGGATTTGCCCAGATAGGGCTTCTGCAGCTAAAGCCGTCAAACGCTCTTGTAAGATGGGAAGATTTTCATTTGGTACGGTAAAGCCAGCAGCCAGGCTATGGCCACCGTGTTTGGTTAAGTATTCAGCACATTGATCGAGGGCGTGTGTAATATCAAATTCGGGGATACTACGACAAGATGCACGCGCTTCTACTTCATCACGGGTATAGATAACTGACGGGCGGTAATGAGATTCGGTTAACCGTCCTGCGACAAGACCAACAATTCCCTCTGGTAAGGAATCATCGCCAGCAAAAATAAGTGGCAGCCCGTGTTCTAACTCATCAGCAATCTGGGCATCAATTAAATCCCGCGCTTCACGGGTATATTTTTGCCGCTGTTGGTTCAAATCATTCAACGACTGGGCTTTTTCATAAGCCTCCTCTTCTGTCGCCGCGAGTAATAAATCAACGGCAAGCATAGCACTATCTAAACGTCCAGCAGCATTAATACGTGGCCCAATGATGAAACCGATGGTGGTAGTATCAACATTTTCCGGCTTTACACCCGCAACTTCTAATAACGCCTTGATGCCAAAACGATTGGTGCGCTTAATAACCTCTAAACCGGCGCGGACTAGCACACGATTTTCCAAGTGATTTAACGGCATAATATCCGCCACTGTGCCAATGGCCACTAAATCCAGCAAATCCTGCTCAACAATAGGGTGGCGCGGACGTAAACCATTTTTAGCGGAAGCGCGTAATAAGGCCTGTGCTAGACGAAAGGCCACACCCACCCCGGCCAGCATTTTTTCAGGATAAGGGCAGTCTTCCTGTTTAGGATTAATCACAGCGAGGGCTTTGGGGATTTCAGGGCCAATAGAATGATGGTCCGTGACAATAATATCTAAACCAGCAGCTTTGCCAGCTTCTACCTCTTGAATAGAGCGAATGCCACAGTCTACAGTAACCACAAGGTTGATACCCTGCGAAGCTAGTTCTTCTAATGCAGGGATATTCAACCCATAGCCTTCATCAAAGCGATTAGGAATATAGGCCATCACATCGGCATCAAAGGCACGCAATGTTTGCACCATTAACGCCGTGGAAGTCACACCATCGGCATCATAATCGCCATAAATAGCGATTTTTTCTTTCTTCTTAATGGCCTGACGAATACGAGACACTGCCTGCGCAACGCCTTTCATCTGAAAAGGGTTGCGCTCCAATTTTCTGATGGAAAGAAATTTAGTGGCTTCTTCTGGCGTATGAAAGCCACGATTATAAAGCACTTGAGCGAGAATAGCGCTCATCCCTTTATAACGGCGAACCAGCTCGCTAGGCATGGGGTCCGCTAGTTGCCATTTTTTAGTCAACATAGACACTATCCACAACGAGGCTTAAAATAACAACGCTTCTAGTAAGGTCAATAACCGATATTTGAAATCGGATAGTACCACGCAGACAAATGACAAACAAGGAACGATAACGTATGACTCGCATCGTTTTTATGGGCACACCAGATTTTGCTGTTCCCACCTTAAAAGCGCTTATTGAACACTATGATGTAGTGGGCGTTGTTACCCAGCCAGACCGTCCAGTAGGGCGCAAGCGCAAAATCCAACCTTCGCCCGTTAAAATCGTAGCACAAGAAGCGGGCATCCCCATCTTACAGCCGCACAGCCTGCGTAAAGAGCCTGAAGCCGTTAAGCAATTGGCGCAATGGGGTGCTGATGTTTTTGTAGTGGCGGCATTCGGGCAAATTTTGCCACAAAATGTCCTGGATATTCCGCCACACGGTTCAATTAATGTCCATGCCTCATTATTGCCACGTTGGCGGGGAGCCGCCCCTATCCAGGCAGCCATACGCGCTGGAGATAAAGAAACAGGCGTTACCATTATGTTGATGGATGCGGGTCTAGATACAGGCCCAATGTTGACACAAAAGGCAATTGAGATTGCTGCTGACGAAACTGGTCAATCCTTACACGATAAATTAGCGGTGTTGGGCGCAGAACTCCTTATCGAAACGTTACCGGGGTATCTATCTGGTGAGATTAACCCCATACCACAACCAGAAGAAGGCGTCACTTACGCGCCACAAATTAAGAAGGAAGATGGGCTTATCGATTGGTCACAAAGCGCAGAAGCGATTGAGCGACAAGTACG
>DAOTWU010000046.1:0-1958 GCA_034435735.1 Anaerolineae bacterium
GGGCTATTCGTCGGCATGGTGGCAACAGGTTTAGGCGAACTCAATAGCTACTTTTTAATGCAGCGTTGTAAAGTGCCGAGCAAAGTGGCCGTAGCAACCAGCGTTTTCGTCATCGCTGTCACGGTGTTAGCAGCATCTGGCAGTCATTTGCTGCGCTTTGCACAAGAAGGCGGGGATGCGTTGGATACAGTCTTCAGTTTAGTTATTTTCACTGTCCCCGGCGTGATTATTGGCGGGCAATTAGGCCCACGTATTGCAACCCGAATCTCGCAACATACGCTGGAGCGGGCGTTAGGGGTGTTATTCCTGTTGATTGGCATCATCACGCTGATAGAGGTCGCTGCGGCGGAACAAGCAGAAGCCGCCGAGAGCGCTTTTCGGCAACTGCTCGACGGCATGTGGCTGCTATAGCAATTAAGCTAAAGTGAGGCTAATGGGGCAGTGGTCACTACCGAGAACATCGGCGTGAATAGCTGTTTCGACAACGCGGTCGCGCAAATCAGGAGAGATGAAGAAATAATCAATTCTCCAGCCAACATTCCTTTCACGGGCGCCGCTACGGTTTGACCACCAGGTATAAGCACCCTCTTTATCGGGGTTAAGCTCGCGGTAAATATCTACCCAACCATCTGCGACTAGTTCATCAATCCATGCCCGCTCTTCAGGCAAAAAGCCGGTGGTTTTCTGGTTTTGCTTGGGGCGGGCGAGGTCAATTTCTTGATGAGCTGTATTTACATCACCACAGAAAATCACTGAGCGCCCTTCTGCACGTAGCTGGTTAATGTATTCCAAAAACAGGCGCTTATAGCGCATCTTGAAAGGCACACGGCTATGGTCGCGCATCCCATTAGGGAAGTACGCGGTGATAAAGACAAATTCGCCATAATCCGCAATGATTGTGCGGCCTTCAGCATCATATTCTGGCACGCCAAGCCCTAGTTGCACCTGTTGCGGCTCTGTACGGCTATAAAGCGCAACACCACTATAGCCCTTGCGCTCCGCGCTTGCCCAATAGGTATGGTAGCCCTCTGGTTGGCGCAAAGCATCATCAAGTTGGTCGGGCTGCGCTTTAGTCTCCTGCACGCCCAAAACATCTGGCTGAACTTGTTGAAGCCAGTCTAAAAAACCTTTTTTCTGTGCGGCACGAATGCCGTTGACATTCCATGAATATAATTTCCACATTGTCTATCGTTATCCTTTTCCCTAGGGGAAGGGTATGGCGTTGCAATTGTCGATTTCAGTCACAGTGTCCTGACGCACCCAGCCTTCAACAAAGGATGTTGCTCCTAGCTGGGCGCGAATTTGATACCAGATTGGCCCCTCGGTCGTACCTAACTGGCGCGCCCGTGCGATAACTTCCAGAATGGTATTTTCTGGCAATGAGGTAATACGCGGGGCAGCTGTTGTCGGCTCTGAACGCACGTTAATGGGGTCAGGGCCGGGTACAATCACGCGGCACAACACAGCGGCGGTGGGCGTGATGGTCGGTGTATCCGTCGGCGAAGGTGTGATGCTTGGGGTAAACGTCGGCGTCACTGTCGGCGTATGCGTTGGCGTCAAAGTATGGGTTGGTGTGAAAGATGCTGTCGGCGTCCATGATGGCGTCCATGTTGGTGACGGCGTCCATGTCCATGTGGCCGTTGGCGTCCATGTTGGCGTGCTGGTTGGCGATGGGGTAATGGTCGCTGTGGGCGTGTTACTAGGGGTTGGTGTAATGCTCGGTGTGAAGGTAGCAGTAATCGTCGGTGTATAGGTTGGCGTATTGGTAGGCGGTGGAAATAGCGCGGGTTGCCATTGGTTTCGCGTAATTAGGGCGACGAAAAGCAATACAATACCTACTGCGCCTAAAGTCATCAGCATCATCACCCGCCCGCGTGTCCGCTGGCGACGGATGGCATTTTCCAGGCGTTGCAATTCAGCACGCCGCCCCAAAATGCGGAATGGCTCTTCACGCAGAG
>DAOTWU010000047.1:0-2713 GCA_034435735.1 Anaerolineae bacterium
TCTAGCAGAACACGGCCAATATCCCGCTCATCGTCTAAAATATAAACATCGCCATTGAACACATCCGCAATATAACGCGCAAGCTGTATAGCATTATGGGGTGTGGCAAGATCGATATCTTTAATTGGTCGATGCAAATAAGCATCTCGTACAGCACCACCAACAATATAAACTTCTTGCTCTTTGTCAAAGAGGGCATCTCGCAAATCAAGAACGAAATCCGTCCAAATAAGCGGGCGATTGGGGGTTATTGGGGTAAGCGACTCACTCATCTTTCAATGCATCCAAATTCACCACACCTATAAATGGCAAATTGCGATATTTCTCATCCAAGTCTAGGCCATAGCCAAAAACAAATTTGTTATCAATGCTAAAACCGACATAATCAGGTGCAATATCAACTTCACGACGAGAGGCTTTATCTAGCAAAGCGCATAAGCGTAGACTAGCGGGGCGCCGCGCCTTCAGTGTTTCCATCACAAAAGAAAGGGTATAGCCACTATCAATAATATCCTCGATAATGAGTAGGTGACGGCCTTCAACCTGTGTGCGAATATCCATTTCAATCCGCACTGTACCAGACGTAGAGCGCGCGCCGCGCCCATAACTCGCTGCTGCCATAAAATCAATTTCATGGGGAACGGTGATATGGCGCATAATATCCGTCAAAAACATCACCCCACCCTTGAGAATACAGATTAACACGAGATTATCGACACCAGCATAATCGCGGGAAATCTCTGCACCAAGTTCAGCAATACGATTTTGTAGGGTTTGTTCGTCAATGAGAACTTCTTTGAGGTATTTCTCATGTGGAAGAGCCATGATGTTGCCCATTTCTCTGTGCCTAACGGGTCATAAGGGCAACGATTATAGCAGTGACAGGGCTTATCGGGGAGGTTGGGAGAAAATTAGTGGAATAGAATTTCTACTGCAAGCCGCCCCAGCAATATCTCATCGCCTTTACGCAGCAAAATAGGCTCATTAGGATTGAGGCGCTTACCAGCCAGATAAGTGCCATTTGTGCTATTGAGGTCTGTTAAATAAAGATTATTATCTTTCAGATAAAGACGGGCGTGACGGCGAGATACTCCACGGTCTAACGCACCATAAGGCATGAGATTGATGAGCCGTGGACTGGGGCGCGTACCTGGGTCAGCGCGTCCTAAAATTACCGACTGGTTTTCTTCAAGAAAAATTCGTTCAACCATGCCGCGAATTACTAAGATAATCTCTCTTTTCGGGCTTAAGGTGGCTGTTCCTCTGGGGGCATTGGGGTTGTGCCGCCAATAAGCGCTAGGGTCATCATACAAAATCGCTGTTTCACGGGGACGTGGGCGCGATGGGGAAAAATCGAACGTGGGTAATTCTTCAACCTGTGTGGGTTGCACAGGCATAGTTTCCCCATGTTCATCATCATCTGCTATGCTAGGATTATCAGCAGATTGTTCTGGTATATAGTCGGTTATAGGCATTTGACCCCGCCGCCGCTGAATCGTTGGCGGTAGGTCTTCATATTCATCATCAGTGCCGAGTTCCGCACGATTGCGAGTATCATCGTCCATCAGATTTATAACTACTATGTCTATATGTATGAAACGACTATTTAATTATAACATAAATTCACTACAGTTATGGGGAATACAAATCGGAGTAACAACATGACAGATTTTCATCCCGCAGAACCACGCGAAACAATTCGTGTGACATTGCGCAATGGTAAATTTATTGAAGGTCCAATAAATGCAACTACAAACGATTTTTTGCATGCAGCCATCACATTGGGCTTGGACAATTATGATAGCCCATTAATGGGCGCAATTGTCGACGGAAAACTACGTGAATTATCATACCCCTTACAACGTGATGTCACATTAGAACCAGTCACATTATCAACCAGCGATGGCGGACGTATATACCGTCGCTCATTGGTGATGTTGATGGTGACCGCAGCTGCGGAACTATTCCCTGATACACATATAAGTGTACGCTATGCTGTACCAGATGGCGGGTTTTATTGTGCGGCTGTCGGACGGAAACCATTTTCAAAAGAAGAATTAACACAAATTGCCCAACGTATGCGGGAAATTGTGGCTGCGGACGAACCTATTACCAAGAAAATCGTCTCAATAGACGAAGCGAAAGCGCTATTTGAATCCCGCCAAGAATTTGACAAAATGCGCCTGCTGGAACAACGTGAACGGGATGACTTGACCTTGTATGAATTACGAGGGCGGGCAGATTACTATTATGGTTATATGCTGCCATCTACTGGGGCATTGCAATACTTCCGCATGATTGAAGTAGAAGATGGCTTCATTTTGCAATACCCACGCAAAGAGCATCCCACGCAACTACAGGAAATACGGGCATATGAGAAATTAGGCCGCGTCTTTCATCAAACCGATGAATGGCTGCATAAGATGGACGTGGAAGACATGGGCAAACTCAATCAACTTGTCCGTGCAGGGCGTGTGAGAGAACTTATTTTGGTTCATGAAGCGCTCCATGAACAAAATGTGGCGGCTATTGCAACAGAAATTGTAGAGCAATATAACCAACGAGGTGCGCGGTTAGTGCTCATTGCTGGGCCATCTTCTTCGGGAAAAACAACTTTCGCCAAGCGTCTAGCTATTCAAATTCTGGCGCATGGGTTACATCCCTTCACGCTGGAAATGGACAATTATTTCGTAGACCGTGAAAAAACACCTCG
>DAOTWU010000048.1:0-2607 GCA_034435735.1 Anaerolineae bacterium
GCCCCAGATAGCGGCATTCTGGTGAATACCCCAGAGGGCGTTGGCGAAGTCACATTCACTGTTAATCAAATACAGGTCACTTTAGGCTCTACTGCTTTTATCCAAGCTGAAGCTGGCGAAGATTTCACTATTGGTCTCATTGAGGGGCATGGCGCTATTGAAGCAGAAGGTGAAACAGTGACATTTGAAACGGGCGAGTTAGTACGTGTACCGCTTGATGAAGACCTGATGCCAGTAGGCCCCCCATCTGAGCCTGAACCCTTTGACACAGGGGTACTTGGGGAGTTTGGGATGGATGCTGCCCATACACTGGTCGGTGAAGAGGTCGGTGTTCCTTCTGAGCCAATAACACCTCTCAGCGGTGAATGGACATTTATACCAGGGGCTTTTGCGATGGGAGAAGGATGCCCCCCTGCAATGCAACAAGCATTGTCAACTATGTCCGAAGACACGGCTGTTATAGACTTCAGCGATGGCGTATCTATGGAAGTTATAGTGACTGCCGACGGCGCTCCCCTTCCTCCTAATGTGATTTTCGATAATCCAGATGTCAATGTCTATACCATGTATCTTGAAGAAGAGGGCGCGACGCTTCTTTATACTCTGTATGCTCAATCAGAAACATTGCTTACGGGAACGATGGAATTCTTGATAGAGATACCGGGAATGTCCTCGTGTACCTATACTGTGGATTTCCATATAGAGTATGTTGGCGGTGAATAGGGCTATTCGCTAATCTCGCTGTCATTGAGCGCGGCACTGCTTGAGAAGTGGGCCGCGCTCATGTATGATTGCCCCACTATTTGAACGAAATGGATAAATGAGGTATGTCATGCGCTTGATACGTTATAGCGCTTTGTGCTTATTGTTGTTCATCGCGCCCGCCCTAGTCATTGCGCAGGATGACGATTTGTGCCCTATCCCCATTGCTGAAAGTTTCGCTTCTGTACAAAGTGCTTGCGCCGATGTGGAAGCTGGCATGGTATGTTTAGGTGCGCCCACCGCTTTTGCTATGCCTTTTGAGGGCGGCACGGCGGCGGCGTTGTTGGCGGCTGGGGATAGCGCGTCTGTGTCTGATGTCGCCTTTTTGAGCTTAAGCACAGAAGACGCTACATGGGGAACGGTGAAATTGCAAACAACCGCCTACGATGGTGTCACTTGGCAACCACAACCAGTATTGATGATTGCTTTTGGTAATGTTCAGTTGCGCAATCTCGGCAATGAAAATCTAACCCTACCCGTGGCGGATGTGGTAGTAACCCCTATCGCTGGCGCAAACGTGCGCAGTGGCCCAACAACCGAACACCGCGTTCTGGCCAGCCTGTTTCAAGATGATATGTTAAAGGCTATTGGTATTCTCAATGATAGTCAGTGGCTTCAGGTAATGCTGCCAGATGGCCAAAGTGGTTGGGTGGCTATTGGTGCTGTGAGTGGCGATATTGCGAATTTGCCTGTGGTGACAGTTGATGCTGTTGTGCCTCAGATGATTTACCCGCCCTTTGCCGCTCTTAATTTGCAGACGGGTACAGAAGATGCCCCATGCCCCAATACGCCTGAAAGTGGTGTGCTCATCTACACCCCACTAGATGTTGCGCCCTTATCGCTATCAGTTAATGGCGTTACCCTTCGCCTCAGCGGTCTCGCCTTTCTACAGGCACAATCAGCTGGTGAATTGGTGGTGAATATCCTTATGGGGCAGGGCGCAGTTTCTGCTATGGGAGAAACACAAATTACCCAGCAAGGAGCGCAGGTTGTTGTTCCGATGAGCGCTATGAGTGATGACGGTCTGTTAACGCCTGTTGATGTGCCACAGCCTGCCGAAGCTTATGACTATGGCCGTTTAGCAAACTTGCCATTAGAGCTGTTGCCACAGCCTGCATATGTTGGTGTTCTGCTAGAAGAATTGATTGCGCCGCCAGCAGCTCCTGGACGAGACCCCCTCGCCAGTGTGCCTTTCGATGCGCAATGTACGATTGCGGCTTCTACTGCACCTGCCCGCATTCGTAGTGGTCCCAGCACGTCATACCCTATCATTGGCGAGATGCCGCCTTACTATAGTGCTCAACCTGATGGCCTCTATGCACCAGAAGGTGGTGATGCGTGGTGGCGTTTAGCCCCTGGCGCGTGGGTGGCTTGGCAAGCCGTCTTTTTTGAAGGCGCGTGTAACGAAGTGCCACCGGTGGTTTTCTTCGGTGATTAGCGACAGTTTAGGAATTTGAGGGCGTTTTATATTGGAGCGCCCTCATTTTTATCCTGCATAGATAGCCCTAATAACCCCCACCACACCGCCTGAAATTGCAACATGGTTAGGGGATAATGGTCAAATAGGCCAATGACAATGAGGGCAACTATTGCTGCTAAGATGCCCTCTCGACCATCATTATAATGGCATGTTCGCTGTAATCCGCTTTCAAAACTGCTCCATAGCGCAATATAAAAGAGCCCCAAGCCGATGATGCCTAATTCTGCCCATAATGTCAGCCATATGTGATGGGCGTTTTGCCCGCGCAAGTCATAATCGGTATAGTGATATAGGTAGTAGCTGGCAAACCATGGGAAATGGCCAACACCGTGCCCGCTTATCAATCGTTCATGAATAGCCTGTAC
>DAOTWU010000049.1:0-5113 GCA_034435735.1 Anaerolineae bacterium
ACAATCGCCTGGCGCTTCTCTAGTGGTGTTTGCTGTGGGCGAGGACGCAGGCCAATCAGTGCAATATAACGCTCTAGCCGCGCATAGGCACGTGCTACAGGGCTGAGGCCGCCCATACCTCGCCATTCCCACCACCAATAAAGCATAATGATCAATATAATCAACAGCAAGACCGCCAAGAACAAGAGCAAAGCCAAGCCAAAGGCTGGCAATATGAAATCTAAGAATGATCCCGTTGTCTCTGGCTCTATTGGTGGCGGCACTGTTGGAATGATGACCGGTGTCGCTGTCGGTGTCGGCGTATAGGTAGGCGTCAATGTCGGCAGAACATCTGGCGGCAATTCATTAGGCGCGGGCGACGGCGGAGGCGGTGTAGGCGTCGGTTGTGGTGTGTTAGTCGGCAAAGGCGTCGGGCTAGCTGGTGGCGATTGGTTTTGGAAAGCTGGCTCTTCCAAATCGCCTTCACGATTAATCGCACTGCGGGCAGAGGTGGGTTCGAATTCAATCCACCCATAACCAGGAAAATACGCTTCTACCCAGGTATGCGCATCGCGTTCGCGAACAACGTATTGGCCAGTTGTGGGGTCATATTCACCCTGTGCAAAACCAGCAGCCATGCGGGCGGGTATCCCCTGACTACGTAACATCATAACCATTGCAGAAGTATAGTAAGTGCAATAGCCTTCTTGCCGTTCAAAAAGCACCCAATCGACAGCATCCCAACCAGCCGGCGGTGCGGGGATATTCTCGTTATAAGCGATATTGCGACGCAACCACGTCTCAATAGCTTTTGCAATGTCATAGGGATTTGTCGCCCCAGATTGGCGAACAATCTCGGCAGCGAGTTGAATTGTGCGTTCGGTGATAGATGGTGGAATAATCAAATAAGTGTTGCGCACCCACTCTGGATAATTTGTGCCAGCAGCACGCAATTCATGGGCAGTCGCCACGCTCATCATGCTCACAGCAGTATAGCGCTCACCGCGTTGAATCGGCTCTAATGGCCGAATAACAGAAACGTTCATCGATGTTTCTGCAATATCTGTATAGCTAACGTCCATACGTCCGGGCAAACTCACTTGTACGGTTTGCGGGGCGGCGTAAATAAGGCGGGATGCACTCAAACCAACGGTGAACTCCTGCACAATCTGAATGCGCGAATTGCCCAAAACATCGGGACCTAAAAACACATCTAAAGGCGCTTCCACATCGGGCACGCGATAGGTTGCAACAGGTTGCCATTGACCATCGTTATAATAATCAAAGGTGCGGGATTTCCAATAGTATTGGTAACCTGTCGGCGCATCGACCATCATAACCACTTGGTCTCCCAGTTCTATAGCGCCGCTGAGGTTGAGAGTTTCGCTCCCATAATAGTCTGTTGTGGCTGGGCCTTGGCTATCAATGGGTGCAAAAATGCGGTTGAGCGTTTCACTGAGTTGGGCAAGGGATTCTGATTGTAAAAAGCGTTGAAAGTTATCAAGCCTATCTTGCAAATCGGATGAAGGTATCATCCAGGCAACAAGCATAGCCACCAACGCCAATAGAAGCCCAAAGCGCATAAAATGGCGGCGCAAATTGCGGGGGACTTGAACGCCATTGACGTACCATTCCCATTCGCGTTGCTCTAAAGTGGAACGAACGGTGAGCAGTAGCGCCATAAAAACAAATAGCAAGAGATAAATATCAAGCGAAGCGCTACTACCATTATCCAGCAAGCTATTGGCTGCTAGCACAATACCGGGTGGCAAAATTGCCCGCCAAACGTGGTCAACGCGGAATACATGCCAGACGGTGTTATACCCCAGAAACCAAAACAGGCCGGACATCAGCAAAGTAAACACCAATTGGTCTTGATTGATACCGCCACCAAAAGCATCGATGAACCATTGAATGGTGCGGTCAACAACAGCGGGAATGCCCCCCGGCGTCACCGTGCCAGCAATAATGAGCGTGAAACACCCGCCATAAAGCAAACCGATAATTAACGCCAGGAACTCATTGTAATGGCTACGGGCGAGCAAAAAAGCGATGACAACACTCAGTAAGACAACAGGAAAAACAATGCGTATCGATATAGGCACATTAGCGCTCTCCAATGCCAATGCAGGCATCGCTAATAAAATACCTACAATGAAGAGCGTCCATAAATCGCCTGGCCCAAACAGTGTTCGCCAGAAATACTGCGCCCGACGCATAAAGGTCTTCGGAGATGTTGCTGTTCGGGGGCTTGCTGTCATCATCGCTTGTGCCTCTAACCAGAAACAAAAAAGCTAATGCCCATTGTACGCGCAATGAGCATAGTTACAACCAACGCATATCCGATGTTGTATATACGTTTCAATGCTTACCAAGCCTTAATTGCAATCGGGAATAGGTTCAGGCGGTTCAAATCATCTTGCCCTGGCGCGCTGATGCGCTCACCATCCCACCATTGGTATACAATGAGTTGCACCATGTAATTAGCTGACCACGTGGGATAAGGCATTTGCAAAATGCGCTCTTCAACATACCACTCGCCAGGCGTCCATTGTGTCATAGATTGCGGTAAGGGTTCGGTGGCAGTGGGATTCAACTGAACGAGCTGGGGCGCACTATCAGACTGTGCGACAAGTTGGCCATCTTCCACAACATGGAGAGCGATACTATATTCAGCCTCAAGTGGCTCATCTACTGACCACCAAAGACGAACGCGCACATTCTCAGCTTCATGGAAAACATAGAGATTATTAGGCCATGGCCGCCCTTGCTCATCCACAACCTCATACCCGTGAAAGCGCAGCCCATTTTCAAAGCGAACACCTTCAACATCAGGCGGAGCAACATAGAGGCGCACTAAGAAATCCCAAGGACCAAAGAACTTACTGGCAATGCGCCCCTCGTTCACAGCTTGATATGCCGCATCATCCTCATGGCCATCAGTGCGGACATACCAGACACGCTGATAACCCGTTGGATCGTCGACAAAATGCACGCCCCAGGGCAAATATACGCGGGTGTAATAATCCCAGCGATAGGGATAAGTGGTGTTACAAACGCAATTCGGGTCAATATAGATAACATCGCCCCAGCGTATTTCATCAGCCAGCACATCAAGATATTGCTCAAAGTGCATGGGTTCTGAACGATCAATGTTGACATCTTGGGGTGCTATTGCCAAAAGCGCAAAAGCGGCAACGGCGACATTTTGCCAACGTGCAGGCAGCGCAGATATGCCATACGTCACCCATATCGCCAAGCCGAGCATTAACCACCATAAATAGCGTGGGCGGAAAAGCCCCAAACGAAAGTCCAGAACGTAGACAATCAAGGGAATGGCAATTAACCAGATAAGTAAAACAGGCGATAAACGGTTACGGCGTATTTGTCGTAAGACGACGATAATGCCTAAAACAAACAGTACCGCCCAGACAATGGCCAAAGTGCCTGTATATTTTTGGAAGAGGTCAATAAACGCTTGTGGAAAAGGGAGTAAATCGAACGTAGAGACGTTGCGAGTCGCGGCGAGTTGCCCTTTATCCAAAATTAGGGGCAGGCTCAATACAACAAATACTGTAGATGGCAACCACCAACGCAGTAATTTCCGCCAATGGAAAAATAGCGTATATAACCCCAAAAAGAAGAAAGCCGGGGCTGACTGCACAGCGGTATAAATCATAATCGCCATCACGATGCCCAATAAGATACCATCGCGGCGGCGATCATAGCGGAAATAGCGAATAGTTATCCATAATGCCAATGGAAAGCATACAATCAGGGTACTATAGCCGCGTATCCATGTGTTGATAAAAACAACAAACCCCAGCCCACTATATGCCAGCGTCAATATCCATGCTAACGATTCGCGGTGAAATAGCGCCTTGCCGAGACGATATGTAAACGCTACGCCTAGCATAAAGAGCAATAGCGGTAGAACACGGAGAATGATGGGATGCGCCCCAACGATTGAGCGCCACGCCCAAACCATAGCGAATGATAGCGGAGGCCAGTCATATGGCAGCCAACGTATTACATCATCTAGCGTGCCAAAGGACTGCCAGACCATATAGGCTTCATCACCATCAAGCTCATACTGATGAAACAGCAAAATACGACTAGCCGCCAACATGAGTAAAAGCGCTGCCATCAACACTGCACGACGCTGCGTGATGCTCCAGTTTTTCCACATGATAAAAGCCCTCTTCCTGTGTAATCCCGCCTACCACGCTTTGATCGACAGCGGTAGCAACTTCAATCGGTTTTCTTCATCCTGTCCAGGAGCGCTTATACGCTCGCCATCCCACCACTGGTAAACAATGAGGTAAATATCATAATCTTGGGCATTGGTGGGGAATGGTATTTGTAATTCTCGTTCTTCAACATAAAGCTGGCCGGGTTGCCATTGGGTCATGGATTGCGGCAATGGTTCATTGGCCACAGGCGATAAGTGAATGAGTTGGGGTGCGCCATCGGATTGCATAAATAAGCCATCACCACCAGGAACATGAAGGGCGACACTGTATTCAGCATCAAGTGGCTTATCGACCGACCACCATAGGCGCAAACGCACGGTCTCCCCTTCTCGCTTAGCGAGTAAGCCGGGTTTTAGATTGCCATTATCATCAACGACATCCACCCCATGAAAACGCAACCCGTTATCGAAGGGTATACCTTCGGTATCGGGCGGGCCAACATACAGGCGAATGAGGAAATTCCATGGCCCTTGAAAAACACTAGCAATACGCCCCTGCTCTACCTGTGCCCGAAAGTCCTCATCTTCCCAACCATCAGCCCGCAAATACCACACACGGCGATAATCTGATGGGGCATCGACAATAGCTAGGCCGTTAGGGAAATAAACCTGACTATAATAATCCCATTGATACGGGCGACCACAAGAGCAATTCGGATCTATCGCCAATACATCACCAGGGCGCATCTCATCCGATACGGCGCTCAAATACTCTTCAAAGGGCAAAAGCCCGAAGCGATAGTCATCTAACGGCTGAGGAACGAAGTTGAGAATGGCGAAAAAGGCCACAGCACCGATAGCTAGCTTACGAGGGAGCAAGGAAATGCCCCAACCTACCAATAGGGCTATCCCTACCAATATCCACCACATGTAACGCGCTTG
>DAOTWU010000050.1:0-3013 GCA_034435735.1 Anaerolineae bacterium
ATGGGATGGCAATGATGGTGATGGCAGTTGGGCGGCGGCTGGCGGGGTATCTGGGGCGATTGGCTTTTTCCCTCAAAAAGCGATTGCAACGTTTTGCCCCTATTGTACGCCCGCTATGGCGACCTTTGCGGTTGGTCTTACGTTTTTTACTCGCCCCTATTTTGAGCTTCTGGCGCTTACAGGGGCCAACAGTGCTCATTGTCAACGCGCCGCCAGATAAAATCCTCTTCATGCTCGCGCGCAACATTAAGCCTAATATGCGCCGTTTACATCTCGATACGCTCTATACACAAGGGCGCCGCTATCACATCCAGCATGATAAAGACGGCTTTTCAATGATGACCACGAGCAAAGTGATTTGGCACTACCGTCGCCGCACCAGCTCCACAGCCGTGATGCGCGTCACCATGACCCCGCTGGATGATACCTCGACCCGTCTGATATTGCGCCCACACATTCGCATTGGCTACCTATTGAGCAGCTTTTTGCTCCCCATTTTCATGATTTCGATGCTGGTTTATTTGCCATGGTCACCATGGGTGGTGCTACTGCTTTCAGTGGCGCTGGTCGTGCTTTCGCTGTTGACGCATCGTTTTAACGCCGCCTTAGAGGCCAATGAAATGGCCTATTTTATTGAGCGCATACTCGAAGAATTTTTGACACAAGAGATGAAACCCCTCGCTGGCAAAACCCCAGATATTGTCTATGATGATAGTGATTTCGCTGCCGCATGGGAGCGCTTTTACGCTGAACAGCGCCGCCGCACTTCTTAGCCCTTGCCCCCTGCTAATTTGCTCGCCGCTGGCGAACGCCGCAGCGTTACCATCGCCCATATGCCCGCAATTGGCCCAACGATGAGGAAGGCGAATGCCCATTGCCAACCCACTGCCGCTTGAATGGTGGGAATAAGCCGAATGGTGATGAGTGTCAATAAAAAGCCCAAACTCGTCTGTAAGGTGAGGGCTGTTCCTGTATATTCCCGTTCACAAAGTTCGCTTACACTGGCGGAAAATTGGGCAGAATCCGCGACAATTGTCGCCCCCCAAATGAGCGCCACCGCCGAGACCAGTAACGGATGCCCGCCATAGAGCAAGCCAATTACCAGCGAACAGCCGCCACTAATGAGCAATGAGGCGCTAGTAATGGTTGTTCTTCCGTAGCGGTCAGCTAGCTTGCCCGCGATAAGACTTCCCAAGCCGCCAATGCCAATGGTGGCGAAAGCGATAACGCTCGCCCAAGCTGCGTCTACACCAGCCAGCGAGAAACTCGCCAGTAAAAAGGCGGGTATCCACGCCCACATAGCATAAAGTTCCCACATATGCCCCAGATAGCCGATATTGGCCAGCATAATGTCGCGGTCTTTGAGGATGGTGAACACATAGCGCAAGTTGAACGGTACGGCTGGCGTTCGGTATGGGCCTTCGTCAACGAAAAGCGCCGCGATGATGCCGCCCAATCCAGCCAGCCCCGCCGCAGCATAGAGCACCACCTGCCATCCATCACCAGCCCCGCCCAATGCATTGAGTAAATGCGGCGCTGCCGAACCCAATGTTAACGCGCCCACTAGTAAGCCAATGCCTAGCCCTCTATCTGCCTGCGTCCAAGTTGTCATGATTTTCATGCCAACGGGATACACCCCCGCGAGAAAAACGCCCGTCAAAAAGCGCATCAACAACGCCCATGCAGGACCATCAGCAAGGGCGGGGATGAGGGCAGTGGCGAGGGCGGCGGCAAAAGCCGAGCCAGCAAAGAGCCAGCGGGCGGGGATGCTATCCGCCAGCGTGAAAAAGGCGGAAATCAACGTGCCAACGACGAAGCCAATTTGCACTGACATCGTCAGCCATGCCTGCCCATTAGCATCTAGTGCCCACGCTTCTGTTAGGGCGGGTACGACCGCTGACGCTGAAAACCAGACAGCCATTGCGAGCAATTCGGCCAGAGCCAATAACAACAGCACCCGCCATTTGTGTTGTAGTGTGTTTAATGTGATTGAGGGCGTCTCAACAGACATGGCATTCACCTCATTCCCGTTCATCCATGTCCATAGGACGGGGTGAATGCCCTTTGCCTTACGCCTCAGTGTAGCCCTTCTGCCATTGGTGTTCGGGGCGATTTACCCGTTAACCGCGTGAACAATTGGTAGCCCAACCAGCGGAATGGCTCAGGAGGGATGGGGTCATAAATAGGTTTTTGCGGCATATAGAAGGGGAGGCCGCGCCAGCGCTCATCATCACCGCTATAAAGGTCAGTCAGCACCATGCCCGCCATATTGGCCAATGTGACCCCATGCCCGCAATATCCAACAGCATAATACACATTGCGATGCTCCCCCATGACGCCCATCAGGTTATTGCGTCGCAGGGTGATGCCTAGTGTGCCTGTCCAGCGGTGTGCAAGTGGGATGTTGGCGCTACGGGGTAAATAGTCAACCATTGTTTTGTGCATAGTTTTGAAACTACGGTGTGCGCTATGAGGCGCATTCGGGTAGGCGGTGCGGTTGCGGAATAAGTAAGCGTAAGAGGCGTTGCTGCCACCACCAAAAACAATATGCCCTTCTCGCGTCAATGTAGAGTAGGCGATGCGGTCTAAGTCATCTTCATAACCAGCCAGTTGATGCCAGCCAATACTATTGAGCTGTTCAGGGCTTAATGCTTCTGTAGCGAAAACGTGGGAATGCAGCGGGAACAACGCATCGCGAAAATAGCCCAACTTGCCGGTATAGCCATTTGTTGCCAGTACAATCGCCTTCGCCCGCACTTCTGCCTGTGGCGTGTATAAGATAATCTCCCGCCCTTCTTCAATGCGGATGACGGGCGTTTGTTCATAAATTTCTACGCCTTGCGCCTCCAGAACAGGCCGCAATTCACGCACCAATTGCGCCCCGTTTAATTGCCCACTGTTGGGGTCAATCATCGCGGCATAAACGCCGTCAAGCTCTATATAGGGCTTGAGCGCATCGCCCTCTAAAAATTGCACAGGAATGCCCAAACTGTTGTAATAAGCGGCTTCTTCT
>DAOTWU010000051.1:0-10588 GCA_034435735.1 Anaerolineae bacterium
TGCTCTTCACGGAAGCGCTTGACTGAGAGGAGAATATCAGGCGTGCGGGTGAGCGGTAAAGTTGGTGTGTCTTCAGTAGCTGTTTTCTTGATTTTCTGCTCACTCACCTGTGCTGGACGGAAATCTGCTACCGCCGCCGCCATGATGAGCGCATCTGCGGATTGGATGTGATAGAGTACAGCATCGTGCATCACCTCAGCACTATCGACGAAGAAATGCGTCACGCCAACAGGAATGGGCAAATGCTGGGCAGTGCTGATGAGAACGACCTCTGCTCCCGCATCGACGGCAGCTTGTGCCAGCGCATAGCCCTGTTTACCGCTGGAGCGGTTGGTGATATAGCGCACGGGGTCAATGGCTTCGCGCGTGCCGCCAGCGGTGACGACCACCCGTTTACCTGCTAGAGGGCCATTTTGCCCCAAAACCCGCCGTATATGGCCGAGTAAATCGGGCGTTTCGGGTAAGCGCCCTTTCCCCCTCAAACCAGAGGCAAAGCGCCCCTCATCTGGCTCGATGATATAAGCGCCACGTTCCATCAGCAGGGCTAAGTTGTTCTGTACAGCTGCATGTTGGTACATATGCCCATCCATTGCGGGCGCAATGATTAATGGGCAATGGGCGGCGATGGCCGTCACCGTTAACAGATTATCCGCCATGCCATGCGCAAGTTTTGCCAATGTGTGCGCTGTAGCGGGCGCGATGATGAGCAAGTCAGCGCTCTCTGCTAGACCAATATGAGCAATATGGGCGGGCAACGCTTCATCGCCAGAAGTTCGCCACATATCTGTATAGACCGGGCGCCCCGTCACGCCCTGAAATGTCAATGGGGTGACAAAGTTCTGCGCCCCTTCCGTCATGATAACATCAACAATTGCCCCTGCCTGTGTTAGCTTACTAGCGAGGTCAACCGCTTTATAGACGGCAATACTACCCGTCACTCCGAGAAGAATTTGCTTCCCCTGTAGTAATGTAATTGTCTCCATGAAATCTTGCCTGTTTTTCACTGCTACCAGCAGAACGACATGAGGCTGCGATAATGAGACGATTGTGCCGCCGCGCAGGTAGTAACCCTGTAAAATAGAATGAGAGGGGCAGAGTTATAGCCCCTCCTTCATGCTAAAAAGATGGCTTATCCGTCGCTGCTGAGTCCATAGAGATAGATTGTATTATCGTCCCCCGCAACGGCGATAAGCTGCCCGTTCGGGCTAAATGCCACGCTTTCCAGTGGTGTCTGCGAAACTTGTAGTGTTGCTAGCGCATTATCTGGGCGTAGCGCATTCCACACGCGCAGCGTACCATCATCCCCTACCGTTGCCAGCAACGTACCATCGTTATTGAATGCAACATCATTCACCGCGCCAGCGTGAGCGTTTTGGCTGATGAATGTTTGACCATCGGCGTTGGCATAGATACTGACGACGCCATCCGCCTGCCCAACAGCGAAGATTGCACCATCGAAGCGATACTCTACGGTGGTTAAGGGGACGCCGATATTTAACTCTAGGCGAGGTGTGCGTAGCAGAATATCCCAGATGCGAATGCTACCATCTTCGCTCACTGAAATCAGTTGCCCACCAGCGGGGTAGTAGGCAATATCGTTCACTGTGCCAGTGTGTCCAACTAGCACAGACTGCTGGGAAACACTCTCTATGTCCCAGACCAAAATCGCATTGGCGCGCTCAGTTTCATTTTGGAAGCTATAGCTTGATAGGGCGTTTTGCCCCGCCACCGCAAAGCTGAAGTTATCTGGTGCATAGCGTGCTGCGCTGATGTTGGACATATGGCTGTTGAGGAATAGCGGTGCGCGCAGACGAGCATCGGCGGCTACATTCCAAAGCCGTACCGAGCCATCTACCGCGCCTAGCAATAACCGCTCACCATTCGCGCTATATTCTACTGTTGTGAACAGGTCTTCACCCTCAATAATCCGCGGCGGTAGTTCTACTGCAGCGGTATTATATAGCCATACGCCTTCTGAGCCGCGCCCACCAACAACAGCTAAGTAGTTGCTATCTGGCGAGAAATCTAATGCGGGCTGAATGTTGCCCTCTAATTGGGCTAGTTCTGTTAGGGCTGCCGCATTATCGACAGTAATCGCGGTTAATGGCGGAAGGGGGGTAGGTGCTTTGGGCTCAATGAAAAATGTGCCATCCTGCCCTTCCTGTATCCAACCAGTGATACCGTTATAAACAGTTTGCCACCATAGCGCCCCTTCGTGACATAGTGGCCCCGCTAAAATTTCAAAATCTGCCCCACCGGGAATTTGCGTGGCCACTGGCGCTTCTGGTCTGGCGTCTTGCCGCACATCGCCGATATAGCCACGCACAACCCGCGCTTGCATCCCTGCTACGAGGCGGGTGCGCATATAGGGAGGCTCACCCGCTTCTGGTGGTGGGCATAGCGTGTTGCTATATTGCTCTTCTAGCGGTGGTGTTGGTGTAGGGGCGTTGGCGTCGCGCTGGGAGCACAGAATAACGCCCGTGCGGTCTAATGGCACGCGATAATCATAGACGATGCCATTATAAGTGAGTTCAAACACATAAGCGGTAGTGAGCACTTGGGCATAGGTTTGCCCTTCCTTGGGGCAGCCCAAACTAGCATCGGGAAAAACCTCTTGCCGCCACATCCACCATGACAAATCATTGATGGTCACGGTATGCCCAACTTGCGCACTAAGCGCTGCCAAGGCGTCATTAATCGGTTCTGGCGCACCTTGTGCTTGCACCCCTCCCACAATGATGAGCATCACCACCAACAAAACAAACCATATTCGCTTGCACATGTTGCCCAAACCTTTCTGCGAAGTTAAAGCCCTATTTACCAGCGTTGTATGATAGCAGCTAGATAGCCTTTTAACCTGACGCTGTGCTGACTATAAGGCTTCGATTGTGCCCGTTTCCTGTACGTCTATTGGCACACCATCCAACTCTTTGGGGAGGAGGTCTTCTGGGTCTAGCTCATCTTCTGGTAATTTTTTCTCCACCATGACCACCAGCGCAATTTCCTGTGTGAGTTCTCCACCACGTTTGCGCAGCCCCACCCCCACGCCGACAACATGTTTTTTCCCCATAAGCATATCGGCATAACGGGCTTGAACTTCGGTAGCACGGGCTAATGCTTCTTCTCTATCCATGAGTTCTATCTCCGTTATAGTGTGATATTTAATGCGTCTAGTACATCGTGAATTGGGGTGAATATCGTGGCGACACTAGAGCCTGCAAATAATAACCCCACCGCATTATTGCTCTCCGCATCGACAATGAGCGAGCCAGAATCGCCGCCTTGGCTCATGGATTCAGCAAATACTTGCCCGACGAACCGCGCTGTTCGCTGCCCATTACGAGTGTTATAGGATACATTGACGATGGCGTTCATCAATGTAATTACGCCTTCGGTATAGTCGGTTGTGCGCCCTGTTTTCCGAATGCGCATTCCCAGTTCTGGCTTTTTCGTGCCGCTCACCTTGCCGATAGTGCGGATGCTATCATCGAACATATCAGGATTGAGCGGGCGCGCCACTGCTGCATCAACACGGTTCTCCCCTGTGGCGCTGGCTTGGGCAGTAGCGGCCTGCGTTTGCGTTTTGGGGCTATTTAGCTGTGCCAGTAGGTCGCGGATGATGGCGATAACATTAGCGCAACCGCTTGGCTCTCCTGTTGGCGTTGGTTTGGGTTTATCTGGTTCGGGGAGCGGGTCGCCAATGAAGTGTAGGGGAATGAAGCGCTCTAATTTGGCGACAATATCCTCCGGCTTTTTGCCCCCATCAAGCGGCCCCGGCTGTAAGATAGGGTCACCAATGAGCGCGTCATTGCTGGCTGCCAGCACATGGTTATTCGAGAGAATGAGCCGTTCGCCAGTGGTACGGTCGCGCACAATCGCGCCTAATGTGCCCGCCGTCACCATTGGGTGGCCAATGCTCACACCAGCCGGGATAATTGGGCGGTAGCGGTCGCGCGGGCTGGCGCCCAGTGCTTCGATGCGTCCCACTTCATACACATCCGTTTTCATCCCATCCAACTCTTGCGGAATGAAATCATCTTCAGTGAGTTCCTCGCGTGGCTTCTTTTTCTCCACCATTGCCACCAGCGCCAACTCTCCAGTGCGCTGGCCTTGCTGATTTTTATACCCAACGGCCACGCCGACGACATTCGCTTTTGCCAGTAATTGCTCGTAAAAACGTAATTGTGCTTCAAGAATTTGATTGAACATAAGTTTCTCCCGCTAAGGGCAATATGGGCCACAGTTTCCATTGTAGCACGGTCTTTTCTATGGAGTTTGACCAGATGGTCAATTGGGTTTGGTTAGGAAATTATCACACTTGTGGTGATTCTTAATCTTAGGGGTGTACAATAGTATAGTCTTTTAACAGGATGAGGACGGTGTTTATGTCAAAGTACAAACCGTGTGCTCACTGTGAGCAAGAGCTTCCCCTGTCCGAATTCTCCCATCGCCATGCGCCGTATTGCAAGACTTGCGAAACCAAACTGGCCGACATTCTCAAGCGCAAATATGGGATTATTGCCGCCGCGCACTTCAGGGCGAAGTTGCGTCAGCGCACCAAGCGCCTGCATGAGAAACGGCGCGCCCACACTTAAAGCAGGTGCACGCGCGTTTCGTCAATGAGTTGCGCCAAAAAACGCATAAAACTTGTGCCCCCTGTGCCGATAACATTATGAGACCGTGCGAAGATATATGTCTTTGCATAGTATAGGTGCGCCCGTCGGAAGGTCATCAGCTGGTGTAGGCAGTAGTTATAATCGGCGATGAGATGAGGCGTTCGGCGCACATATTCCCGTATGGTTTGATGTGGCAACTGCATGATGTAATCGCGGTGCGGCTTGGGCATGTGGGGTAACATACCCCGAAGGTGTGCTGTCAATTCTGTTTGGCGGTGGTCTATGCCTAACACAGTTAACAGCGCTGGCACAATGCTGCTTTGTGCACCAGAGCCGCCCCGCAAGTTTTGCGGCTCCCCTTTTAATTCTGGTACACCCTCAAAGATGATATTGCTAAAACTCATCATATAGGGGCGCAAATGGTAGAAGTAAACTTTCGGGTCACAGCCTTCGCCCATTTTATGCAAAAGTTGCGTCAAATCGGTGATGCCACGCCCTATCTCTCTGAATTGGGGCTGAATGACCGTATCATCTTCGTGCGGGATAGCATCGAGTAATTTACGAACCGCCTCAAAGATGCGCCCCGCCCGCGCTTCAATAGCCACATGCACCAAATAGAACCAACGCTCATCAGGGTAATTGGTGAAAGTGGAAAGCGTATCCAGCCGCTCTAATGTCAATGAAGCGTCTGCAGCCTTTCGTCGCCAGTTCGATAGTATCAAGCTGGCATACGATAACATCGGGGGGCGCTGGGTATGTGCGCCGAGTGCATAGAGTGGTCTCGCCAGTTGTGGGGGCAAAGATGATACAGGCGCTTCAGCATCCATATGTACATAAGCGCTGGTCAGCAGGCCATAGATGCTAAATAAGCGCTCTACAACACGGCATGGCGTCTCTGGTAAATATGCCGTTATGTTGTAATCGGGGAGCTTGGCAATTTCTTCTCTTATGCGCTTTTCTGCAATTAATGTGGGTAGGTTGGCGATGAGCGATTCTAGATGCTCAATGTGTTCCTTGGGTAACGGCGACTCTACTGCGCCTAAATGTGTCAACGGCGCGGGGGAGAGTAGAAAGCCACCTTCCGGCGTGACTTGCCAACAATCTTGCATAGCATCCTCTTGGCAGGTGTATCCTTTTCGCGGCTTCATTTTAACATGGGGTATGGCCAGCGTTTTGTCATTTGTTCGGCTAAAAAACACAAATCCAATTGCTTTGCATGATTGACCTTAATAGCATGTGGTTGATATTTGCCGCTATAATACGGCTAATACACTTCTCTAAATGTGCAAAGGGTGTAGCGTGAACGACTATTATGACGAGCATGACGATTTCGATGATGAGCCAATCACGGCATACTGTGTGAGTTGCCGCCAAAAAGTGGATATAGAAGAGCCAGAGCCAGTATGGACGCGCAAAGGCTTACCAGCGACACGCGGCCATTGCCCAATATGTGGCACGACCGTCTTCCGCATGGGGCGTACCCCGTTGCATGATGATAAAGAGCGCCCCGCCGCGGTGCAGGTTGGTACACAAGGTAAACGCAATGCGCCTAAATTGCCACAAAACACAGTCTATGTTGCCTATGCTGTTGCTGATACTGCGTTGGCGGAAAAGCTGGCCGATGATTTGCAAAAAGTGGGTGTGGCGGTATGGCTGCATGAACATGAGCCAGATGGTGTGAAATGGGCGGGGGGCGTACATCCAGCGTTGAAGCAGTGCGCGCGTATGCTGGTGTTACTATCGCCAGCCATCCACGATGACGCTTTGCTGGAAACAGCATGGCGCTATTTTCGCGATAAACGCAAGCCGGTTATCATTGCACAAGCATCCCCAGCAGAACCGCCGGATGCAATACGGCGCAGCCCGCGCTTCGATTTTTCCAATGGCGATTATAAAACCGCATTCCGCCAAATGGTGCAGGAACTTAATCGCTAATTGCCCACAGCTTTACCGTATTATCCCCGCTGCCAGAGACAAGCATCGTGCCAGTGGGGTTGATGTCTATTGATAGGACGGGGCGTTCATGACCTGCTAGCGTTGCCAGCAATGTTCCCTCATGAATGTCCCATAACTTTACTAGGCTATCGCGCCCCCCACTGGCCAAAACCGCGCCATCTGGGGTATAGGCGACGCAATCCGCGCCGTTTTCATGCTTCTCAAAAACGGTTACTGGCTTGCCATCAAAAATGTCCCAGATGCGTATTGTGCCGTCTTTGCTGGCGCTGGCGAAACGGGTTTCTCCTGGGCTAATGGCAATCGCCCGCACCCAATCCCCATGCGCGCCCAATGTCGCGCCGCCAGTAGTTTCTCCCATATCCCACATGCGCACTGTCTTGTCACGGCTGCCGGCGATAATGACCCGCCCACGTAACCCAAACGCGACACTCTCCACCACATCGCTATGCCCCGCCAATTTGAGTACGCTTTGCTGGTTATCAATATCCCAAACATAAACCATCTGGTCGCTGCCACCTGTGGCAATATAACGCCCCCGAGGGCCAAATGCCACGCATTCAATCGCATCAGTGTGTCCTTCTAAAATAAGTTGGCATTCCCACGCGCTGGTATCCCAAATGCGAATGGTCAAATCGGAACTGACCGACGCCATCAAACGCCCATCGGGGCTGAACGCTACATCTTTCACAGGGCCATCATGCGCTTTGATGGTATGGTCTGGCTGTGCGCCCAATCCTTGCACATAAAGCGCAATACCATCGCCTCCCGCCACACATAAAATGCGCCCGTCAGGCGACCACTTCACCCGCTTAATCCACCCATGTTTTGCTTGGGCGATGGGTCTCAAATTTTGCAAATTGTCTCTTGTGATAACTGCAAACATGATGAGTTCCTTACCACCAATGATATGCCCTTACTATAGCATATCGTGGGGCAAACGGTGAGGACACACTAGTGCGTCGTCGCCACATAAACGCTATAATCGCCCCCATGCACATTGGATTAAACGCTCAACTCTTATCAAGTCAGGCCGGTTATCGCTCTGCTGGCATTCATACCTATATAGACCGCCTGTTGCGCCATTTGCCACAGGTCGCGCCAAGCAGTTGGCGCTTTTCCGTCATGTTAGGGAAAGCACACCGGACGTTAGGCACACATTATGATGGCGTCACGCCTATCTATGCCCCCCTGAACACTGAAAAGCCGCTATTGCGCATTCTGTGGGAACAAACGGTACAACCTGTGGAACTAGGCGCTTTCGACCTTTACCATGCGATGGCCTTTGTCTCGCCCTTAGTTATGCCGCCTAATTTGCCGTCAGTGGTGACGGTCTATGATTTAACCTTTATGCGCTATCCGGAACGGCTCTCTGCGGCGCGTCGGCTTTATTTGCGTATGTTCACCGCGCGCAGCTGCCGCTATGCCCGCCGCATTATCGCTATTTCCGAAAGCACTAAACGCGATTTGGTAGAACTGTTAGATTTGCCATCATCGAAAATCGATGTAACGCCACTTGGTTATGATGATGCGATATTCCGCCCCCTCCCTACGGCTGATGTGGAGGAGTTTCGCCGTCGTAAAGGGCTACCCGCGCGCTTCTGGTTATTTTTGGGCACATTAGAACCGCGAAAAAATTTGGTCATGCTCCTGAAGGCCTATGCTGCATTGCCCCCCACTGAGCGCTTGCCCTTGATTTTGGCTGGAGGGAAGGGCTGGCAATATGATGAGATTTTCGCCACGATAGAGCAGTATCAGCTTGGCGATATGGTACATACGCCGGGATTTCTCCCTGCCGATGAGATGGCCTTTTGGTACAATAGCGCCGATGCATTCGTTTATCCGTCGGTGTTTGAGGGGTTTGGCCTGCCAGTTTTAGAGGCGATGGCTTGTGGCACGCCAGTTATCACGACGGATGTGTCATCTTTACCTGAAGTAGCCGGTAATGCCGGCTTTTGCTTGCCACCAGATGAGATTGAAGCGTGGACGCAAGCACTGCATCAGGCCTATCATGATGAAACATGGCGCCACACCGCCCGCGAACGCGGATTACAGCGCGCCCGTTTATTTAATTGGCAATATACCGCCGAACTGACGATAAAAAGTTATCGGCGTGCGATGAATGATGATGAACAGCAGCTCTGATACACAGACCACCCAAAACTTAAATCGTGCAGCTGTCACTATTCAAGAACCCCGCTGGGTGTTGCCACTTCTTGATATGGTATTGGCGCTAGTGGCTTTTGTGTTGGCCTATATCGCGCGCTATGAATTGCAGATTTTGCGCCCAGTCTTTGACCCCAACCGCGCCGGTTTTGCCCCCTATTTGCCCTATGCCGCGCTTTATATGTTGCTGCTTTATCTCAACTATCGTGGGGCAGGGCTTTACAAACCAGTGCGTGGCCGCCCCTTTATGGCGGAAGTGTTCATCATCCTCAATGGCATTACAAACGCCACTGTAGTGCTGTTGGGCGTGTTCTTCCTTTTCCAGCCGCTGGTATTCAGCCGCCTAATGCTCATCTATGTTGCGGTGATTGCGCTTGTCTTGCTATCCTTCGCCCGTGTGGTGCGGCGTATTGTCGTGGCACGTTTGCGGTCGCGTGGTGTTGGCATTGAGCGCGCCCTGATTATCGGCAGTGGCGAAATTGGGCAAGCAGTGTTGCGGGTGATGTTGGCGCGTAAAGAGCTGGGCTATTTACCAGTTGGTTATTTAGATGATGACCCAGAGCGCGCCTCAGTGGATTTGGGGCGGGTGAAGGGGTATGGCGGCCTCGATAATTTTGAACAGGCGCTTTATGAAAGCCGTGCCGATTTGGTGGTGATAACGCTGAAATGGACACACCATAACCTGATTATGTCGCTGATTGATAAAGCGCGTGCGGCTGGCGTTGCGGTTTGGATTGTGCCAGACCTGTTCCAATTGAATTTGCGCCAGCTACAAGTAGAAAACTTGGATGGTATCCCCTTATTGGGCTTGAGCGAGGATAGGACATTTCGTGGTGTCAATCGCCTTATGAAACGCTCTTTAGATATTGGCTTGATTGTTCTCGCCTCGCCGATTTTGCTGCCACTATTCTTTTTAGTGGCGTTGGCCATTCGCCTAGAGGGGCCTGGCCCGATTATCTATACACAACTCCGCGTTGGGGAAAAAGGTCGTCACTTCAAAATGTACAAATTCCGCAGCATGATTCCTGGTGCGGATAAAATTCATCGAGAGTTAGTAGAAGCATCTGGCGAAGACCCGCGCCACCCCAAAATCAAGGATGACCCGCGTATTACCCGCGTTGGCCGTTTTATTCGTCGTACCAGTTTGGACGAGTTGCCCAACCTCATCAACGTTATCAAAGGCCAAATGAGCCTTGTTGGGCCGCGCCCACCCACGCCCGACGAGGTGGAACTTTATGAGCCATGGCATATGAAGCGGCTCAACATTATTCCCGGCATCACTGGCCTTTGGCAGGTGAGCGGGCGTAGCGATATTCCCTTTGAGGAGATGTGTCTGCTGGATATTTATTACATTGAAAACTGGTCATTACGCCTCGATCTTCAAATTTTATTGATGACGCTCCCCCGCGTTCTACAGCGTAGTGGTGCGTATTAACAAAGAGGCTGAGATTGCTCCCAGCCTCTTTTGCTTTACGGTACGATTGGCAAATCGTTGACGTTTACTCCGGGCGGTAGTTGCGCCAGTGTTCCTGCTATCCAACCAACCAACCCGTTATAGCTGACATAGAACCATGTGCCGCGGTTATTTCGTCCAGCGATTTGTGCCACACCGCCGCGCGGGATTTCGCCCAATATGCTATAGCGTGTGCTTGGGCCACTGCGCACATTGGTGACATCGGTTACAGTGAGCGTGTAGCCCGTCAGCGGTACGCTCGGCATCGCCCCAAGTTCGCTGGTAATGGGAACGCGCGATGTATTAATTGCGTCAACATAGCGCCCAAATACCCAACCTAACTGACCATCAGGCAGTTGAATTTGCCACCATGTACTATCAGCATTACGCCCAACGATGG
>DAOTWU010000052.1:0-2526 GCA_034435735.1 Anaerolineae bacterium
CAGCAGAAGCACCAATTCAAGCGAACTTACGCGCTGAACCGGGTATAGAATCGTTACAAGTGGGCATTGCCTATCCCGGGACAATTTATCCAGTTATTGGAAGAAGTAGCACCTTCCCATGGATACTACTAGGTGACCCTGTAGACTTTCATCCTGTGGGCTGGGTGTTCTATGACAGCACAACGGGGAATGGCGTTGTGACAGTCACAGGCAATTTAGCGAATGTGCCAATTACGGATAACGTGCGTATTAGCGGTAGTCCGCCCACAATTGCGCCAACAATATTCCCCCCACAAAACACACCGTTCGCAAGCACTACCCCGCCAATATTAGCGACGCCTTCACCTACAGCGCATTTCAATGTCACAGGTATCGTTCAAGGCGAGATTAATTTGCGCTATGGCCCCGATGCCAGTTATGAACGTGTTGGCGTAGCACAAGAGGGCGATAGGCTGCGGATTACTGGTTGGAACACACAAGCTCCTTGGGTGCAAGTTGAATGGGAAGCATCGCCAACAGGGTATGCATGGGTATATATTGATTTGTTGGAAATAGAGGGGGATTTATATAGCTTACCCTCAATCAGCGTTTTGAATCTTAACTTGCCAACATTAACGCCAACACCCCCGGTAGTTCAAGCGGTAGAGTACATTGACGGCACACCTGTCACACTCAGCCCAGAGTTTCAAACATTAGGCAACCGCATATGGAATATGATGCTAAATGCTGAGTTTGACCCTGAAACTAGTCGTTTCGGTGGATTTTTCCTCATGGATTTGCAGACAGGTGAGGCAATTACACTGGGCAATGAATTCGCTTTTAGTGGCATGAGCTTATCGAAAATCGCTATCTTGGCAGAAATTTATAATCTATTGGATAGTCCACCAGATGCCAATGAAGCGACAACCATCGCGAACATGATGATTTGTAGCGAAAACAGCGCAACCAATGCTGTCTTGAGCTTGATTGGCAATGGCGATGAATATCTTGGTGCGCAAATGGTGACCGAGTTTTACCATAGCTTGGGCTTAGAAAACTCATTCATGGTTGCGCCCTATCTCATTCCTGGCATTTCTACACCCCAGCCAGTTCGCGCACCAGATACAGCTGTAGACCAGATTAAAGCCAACCCAGATTACAGCAATCAAATGACGGTCGATGAGATGGGATTTTTGCTGAAAAGCATATACCAATGCGCGATTAACGAAAGTGGCCCGTTGATGGAAGGTGACCTTGCGGGTAACTTTACGTCTGGTGAATGCCGCTCCATGATGCGATTAATGAGCGAAAACCGTATCGGCGCACTCATAGAGGCGGGGGTGCCAGCTGGCACATTTGTCGCGCATAAACATGGTTGGGTAGATGAAACACACGGCGATGCGGGGATAGTCCGCACACCTGGTGGCGACTATGTCTTAGTAATGGCCTTTCACCAACCAGAATGGCTGCCATTTGCAGAAAGTTCAGTGCTCATGGCTGAAATATCCAGAGAGGTTTATAACTTCTATAATCCCGACGCGCCGATGCCGTCTATACGAGAAGAACTTGTGCCAGAAACTTGTGAAATTCCAACTCAACTACTAGATGAGTTAATGCGCGGTGATGCGATATTGTCGCCACCGGTTTCAGTAGCGCCATCACCAGAAACCACACAAGAGCCATAAATAAAAACGTGGGAGTCACCTCCCACGTTTTTATTTAGCCGTTAGTTACTTTCTGGTTTTTGCGGCGATAACCGTCGTAACATTTCCCATGAATAGATGCCTGCCATATGCCCATCTGCCCATGAAATTTGTAGCGCATAGTTACCTATCAGCTCAGCCTTAACGAACTGGTAAGCATTCTCCGACAATTTAGGCTTTAGGGTAAGTAAATCGTCTGGCTCATATTCTGGCCCCATAAAAGCATGGCCACCACGGCACTCTACACAAGGGCAGGCTTCCCGTAGTTGAGGTAACGGATATTGAGACACAAGGCCATCATTCCATGTGATTTCAAGATAGCCTTCACTTTTGTTCACAGTGATGTTAGTTGGTTGAAAGGTCATCATAGGCCAAATTCACCTTTAGAGTAGAACGAATGTGGAGTGATTATACATGATACCGTGACCCTTTCGTATTGGAGATGAGGAGTGGTGTTATACTTAATGGCAGGGTTCGTCATATTCCTTAACTAAAACTTGATTGATAAAAACGCTACCTGATTGAGGGAGTATCTGGATGACAAAACATATTGGCATTTTAACGGCAGGTGGAGATTCTCCAGGCCTTAATGCGGCTATCCGTGGCATTGGTAAAGCTGCGACACGTACTTATAACATGAGTGTTATTGGTTTCCGTGATGGCTTTCGCGGTTTAATGGAAAACCGAACTGTTCGTTTGGAAGGTAGCGCGCTATCAGGCATTCTCACGCTTGGGGGCACAATTTTAGGCACCAGCCGTGATAAACCCCATAAGATGCCTGTGGGTGGTAAAACTTTGGATATGACAGATGCTATGGTAGAGGTTTATAAACGCAATCACTTAG
>DAOTWU010000053.1:0-13989 GCA_034435735.1 Anaerolineae bacterium
ACAGCCCAGCCGTTCCGCTGCTTGCTGAGCAGTTGCGGTGGGTTCGTCAAAAAGCAATATCTCTGGTGTGGGCGAAAGTTTTGCTAAAGCATTTTTCACGTGTTCAATGCTCAAAGGTTGCATATCTGTATCCTAAGTGATGAGGTGTGAAAATGGCAACAAAACCCATCATAACACGTATCCATAAAACACAATTAGAGTTACATCAAGGCGATATTACTCAGCAAGATGTCGATGCGATTGTCAATGCGGCCAACAAATCTTTGTTGGGTGGGGGTGGGGTAGATGGTGCTATTCATCGCGCTGCTGGCCCCGAATTACTAGCCGAAACACGTACGCTAGGCGGTTGTGAAACGGGAGACGCCAAAATCACAAAAGGCTATAACCTCAAGGCGCGGTATGTGATTCACACCGTAGGGCCTATTTATTGGATGTCGCCTCATCCAGCAAAGTTACTGGCTAGTGCCTACCGCCGCAGCCTAGAAGTTGCGCTTGAAAATGACGTTCACAGTATAGCTTTTCCCGCTATCAGCACAGGCGCTTATGGCTATCCTTTGAGAGAAGCCGCAGAAATCGCTTTAAGCACAGTATGCGATTTTGTTAGCCAGCAAGAACAAATAACACTGGTGCGGTTTGTGTTATTTACAGAGGATGCTTTCAGGGTTTTTGAAGACGTATTGGGAAGGCTGGTGGCACAGCGCGAAGATTTGGCCTACCACCAGCCGTGACTATAGCGCAATTATGACTCGAATGAGAGAGTTTGTAACTCAGCTAGAACCTTGAGAAAGGCTTGGAAGTCATCCGCTGTAAAATTATCTGCGATACGGCGGTCAATACGTTCCATTGCTTGAAGCAATGTATCACGATTTTTCTCGCCTTTCTCTGTGAGATAGATGCGAACTGCACGCCTATCGTTGGGGTCTGGATGGCGTTTAATCCATCCTTTGTCTTCTAGGCGGTCGAGGTTCGGGGTGAAGGAGGTTGCCGCACGACCAACTGCGTTGGCTAAATCAGAGGCATGGCGACCATCCTCATCGTATAAGGCCCGTAAGATGTATAGTTCTACAACATTCAGGCCTAATGGACGCGCAACACGACGGTAAAGATTCTGTACATTACGTACGGCCACGTCAAGATTGCACCATACTGAACCATTGAAGCGAAGCGTTGTTTGTTTTTGTTCAGCTACCATAGCTATCACCTACCATATGTTGGGTTTATCGAGCGATACAAACCAATCATTTTTCGGCCAAAGGCTCGATTTGTAACACAAGATTGCCAATACTAATTTGGTCACCTTGATCAAAACGATAAGGTTGATTAGGCATCAAACGCTCACCATTGATGAACGTGCCATTTACCGAATCAAGGTCAATAATGTGTACATCCCCACCATAATTCACCAGAACAGCATGTCGGCGCGATACCCCCGCTTCCCGTGCGCCATAATCATTTAAGTCAATATCTGGCATAAAGCCATCCTGGTTGCCAGAACGCCCAATGATACGTCCTTCCACATCAGGTGCAGTGACAACAAAAGTTGCACCACCAAAATTGTTGATGTGTATGGCAAGTTTCCCTTTTGATTTCATTTGATAGCTAGTTATCACGCTTATCTTTTATATATTTTACAACAGTTTAATTCCACTATATAAATTTTGTATATAAACTGCACTATAATTTCATGCGATGTCAAGTTTCGATTATTGTATATCATGCAATGCTTCTATACAAGCTGCTGCTAATTCAGAATATTTTTATAAAATGAATAGCTAAATGGCTTTATAATAAGAGAGTATAAGGATGATTGAGGTAAAGCCATGTTAGCCAACGAACCCAAACGTTACGCCCCATTTTTTCGCGATGGTCTTTTATATCTACCCCCGACAACTATCGAGATTTTGTTTCAGGTTGGCCTTGAACGAGAGCATGCAAAGGCCATTATGGATGGTCTCAGCCTTGATGATGACCGTCAACTGATAGGTCATGTCAGCACACTTTTAGAAGCCGCATTGGCAAAATTAGAACTATCTGATGATGTTTATGATGAGCTTTCCGCGCCAGAAACGCGCTTTATGTTCACAGGACTTTCACATAGCGCCTAATCGAAGACTTCTCCATGTCGCTTGGCAAAGGCGTTGGCAGGATACCATGACTCTGCATCAGGGTGGTCAGCTGGCGCAATGCTGAGCAGTATATATCTATCCGTATCAACAAGAAAATAGGCGATATACGTTTGCCCCTGCTTAATGCTCAGCGGGGGCGCGATGCTTTTATTGAACTTGAGAACAATTCCAGAGCGGGTTTGTAATGTTGGACGTTTCCAGAATTGCCATATAGTCGCGCCATCCTTTTCCGCATGTAAGACAGCAAAGCGCAACGGTTTACGTGCATAACGACGGGCGCGGGTGATGAGCATCGCCCCTAACAGGACTACGCCAAGCAGCATCAAAAGCGGCAAAATGCGCGCCATTGCCGCCAATCTGGGGCCAAATATTAGAATAGCGGGCGCGGTCAAGAGCAGAATCGGCACTAATGGCTCGGCGACTAGCGTGAGCCACTGTTGGGTAGTTAGCCGCCCATGTCGGTTGCTGAGCAGGCGTAGCCGCATATCATCACTGACGATATTGCGTTTCTTTTTCATCGCTAGTTTTTCCGGCTCTTTTTCCATATCCTACGCCTTTTCTTTAGATTTCCCCACCCCACTTTATAGGGGGCTGGGGTATTTAGCGTGTTTGTTGGGTTTGCCGCCAATGATGCCATTCTAGTATCAGGATGCTGATGATGATAAACGTGCCACCAAGCCACTGAATGGGTGCGAAAATTTCTCCCAATATCATCATTGCCAAGATAATGGCTAAAAATGGTTCAATGGTGCTGACGATAGCCGCCCGCGCTGCGCCTAATTTTTGTATACCAAGCATGGTGAATAAAATGGGCATGGCCGTACAAAACCCGCCCAGAAGCACCAAATTTGCCCATGTCATTATATCTGGTGGTGTTCTCAATCCACGCACCAGCGCCAATCCCAACGCAACCAGTAGCGTACCGCTGATAGTCCAGACACTTGCTCTGGCCACAACTTGATAGCCACGTAACAGCCGACCGATTAGGATGAAGTAAATCGCCACAACAACTGCGTTGGCTATCGCCAGCCCAATACCCAGCCATAAACTCTGTTGTAAGTTGTCGATACCTGCCCCGTCAATATTGGCGAAATCCGGCACAGTGAGGATAACCCCCAATGTCGTCAGTGCCAGCGCCCCCCAAATAACCATGGTAGGCCGTTCGCCTGTGAGCATCGAGAACAAGGCGACAAATGCCGGATAAGAGAAGAATAGGACAGTATAGGTGCTGGCTGGCAATGCTGTATCGAAGCCGAAAAAAGCAGTGAGTGGGGCGAGCGAAAAAAACACGCCCAACAATAATAACTTGCCGCGCGGCAGTGGTTTGGGAGAGGTTGGTGCGCGGAAAATTGTCATTCCCAGCCAAATAATTGGCGTCGCAAAAATGAAGCGCCAGACCACAATATCAATTGGGTCTAACTCTGGTACGCGGGTGAGGCTTTTTCCCAACACAGGGAGCAGGCCATATCCTAGCGAAGCCAGTAAAATTAACAGAATGCCATCGCGTTGGTCTTGTTGCATAGTGCGCTCTCTATAACAAAAAGGGCTGCCCTAATGAGCAGCCCCATGATGTTGAGTCTGTTTTTCTTAGGGCAACATAGCGACTAATGTCACCATATCAGTGAGGTTAGTCACCAGTGGTGGGAAGACACCTAAAATGAATGTGCCCGCAGCCATCGCATAAATTGCCCAATTGAGATAGGACGACACAGGAGTTACTTCAGCACCTTCACCTTCGCGCAGGTACATATTGACAATGACCCGTGCATAGTAGAACGCGCTGATAACACTAGTGATGATAGCGATAATCACTAGCGGCAATAGCCCAGCCTCTAAACTGGCTTGGAAAACCAGCAGCTTACCGATGAAGCCGCCTGTTAGCGGAATACCAATGAGGCTCAACATGAAGAAAGCCATCATCAACGCCAGCGCCGGACGTGTACGGCTTAGTCCGACGAAGTCTTCTAAGTCTGTACCGCTGCCGTCGTCCTTTTCTACGGCAATTGCTACCGCAAACGCGCCCAGATTGGTGAACATATAGGCCAGCAAATACACCAGTGCGCCCCGAATAGCAATTTCACCAACGCCCACCGTTCCTGCTGCCGCGACTGCCATCAGGATATAGCCAGCGTGCGAAATTGAAGAGTAGGCTAGCAGGCGCTTGATGTTGCGCTGGGCAATAGCCACCACATTACCAAGAATGAGTGTCGCAGCGGCGATAATCCACAGCGTTTGTTGCCATACCGCGGCATCGGTATTGTTACCAATGACCAACGCGGGCAGGGCTGCGGCAAAGATACGCAATAAAGCCGCAAAACCGCCGATTTTTGCGCCTACACTCATGAAAGCGGTCACAGGTGTTGGCGCGCCTTCATAAACGTCAGGCGTCCACATATGGAAGGGCACAACCGCGACTTTGAAGCCCAACCCAACAAAGAGCAAGCTACCACCTACCAGTAGTAGGAAGGGGGCTGTTGCGCTCTCGCTGGCAAGAATTGGGCCAATCGCTGCGAAAATCTCGCTCAGGTTGGTTGTACCAGTTGCACCATAAACTAGTGCCGCCCCATAGACGAAGAATGCGCTGGCGAAAGCGCCGAGAATGAAGTATTTCAGACCGCTCTCTTCAGATTTTACATCTGGCGCACGGAAGGCGGATAGAATGTAAAGAGGAATGCTCAGCAGCTCTAGCGCAATGAAAACCACAATGAGGTCTGTTGCGCTGACCATGAACATCATACCCGCAGTAGAGAGCAAGAGTAGGGAATAGAACTCTCCGCGCTCAATGCCGGTACGCTTAACATAGTCCAAGCTGAGCAAAACACTGACGAATGCCGTGAGCAAAATCACGACGTTGAGAAATCCCGTGAAGGCATCGGCGACGAACATGCCGCCGAATGCCACAGGGTTTTCCGGATTATAGTAAATGAGGTTCAAGACGAAGCTCACCGCCAGGCCGGCAACTGCTAATTTGGCCGTGATGTCCTTACGGTCTTTGGGAATCCAAAGGTCAGCAAGGAGCAACAAGCACGTGCCCAATAGCAGGCTGATTGCCGGCAGGGTTACGGCGAGGTTCGCGTCCTCAAGGAACTGCGCTAAACTCGGAACGTCAAACATAAGCTCACCTTAAGGCAGCATAGCAATTGACGCGACACTTTGCAGGTGCGCCACTAGATTTGCAGTAGAGGCATCCATTGTGGCGAAGAAAATCGCCGGTTGAATACCAATCCAGAAAATCATCACGATAATCGGCACTAGCACAGCGATTTCCTGCCAGTGCAGTTTGTAATCTTCTTCGTTGTGCAGCTTGTTCTTATGCTCACCCATGTATACTTTCTGGAACATGTAGAGCATGTAGACCGCCGCTAGAATGACGCCGAGCGTGGCGAAAACGGTGAAGAGTACACCAAGGCTGCTCATGAGTGAGCCGAGCAAAATGGTGAACTCGCCAACGAAGCCATTCAGCCCCGGCAAGCCCATGCTGCTCAACACAATGATGAGGCTTAAGCCACCGAAGAGCGGCATCGCTTTCCACAAGCCGCCAAAGGCATCCAGTGCTTTGGTGTGATAGCGCTCATATAGCATCCCGACGAGCAAGAAGAGGCCGCCGGTGCTGATGCCATGGTTAACCATCTGCAATGTCGCGCCTTGCAAGCCCTGTGCATTCAGGGCGAAGATGCCCAACACGACAAAACCAAGGTGGCTCACCGATGAGTAAGCAACGAGCTTCTTCACATCTTTTTGTGCATAGCTGACCCAAGCGCCGTAGATGATGCCGATGACGCCCAGTCCGGCGACAATAGGTGCCCAGCCAGCAGTGGCTTCGGGGAACATCGGCAGGTTAAAGCGCACAATACCGTATGTACCCATCTTCAGCAGCACGCCCGCTAGAATGACCGAGCCAGCAGTTGGCGCTTGCACGTGCGCATCCGGCAACCAGCTATGCAGCGGCCAGATAGGCACTTTGATGGCGAAGGCCAGTAAGAAGGCAAGGAATAAGAAGGCCTGTGCACCAGAGAGCAGCCCGTCATACGGGAAGACAATAGTGCCGTTTTGCACGCCTTCAATAATCGCCGGTACGGCAAATGTGCCGGTTGTGCCACCAATATACAGAATGGCGATGAGCATGAAAATCGAGCCGGCCATCGTATACAGGAAGAACTTCACCGCAGCATAAACGCGGTTTTCCCCGCCCCAGATGCCAATCAAGAAGTACATCGGAACGAGCGTTACTTCCCAAACGATATAGAAAAAGATGAGGTCCTGCGCCATGAACACGCCCAGCATCGCCCATTCCAGCAAGAGCATGAAAGCGTAGTACAGCTTTTCACGCCCGCGTTCTTGAATGACGCCCGCGCGGAACGAAGCCAGAATTGCAATGGGCATGATGAAGGTCGTCAGCATGATGAGCAACATACTGATGCCATCCACACCGACGTAGTAACTAATACCCAGCGAAGGCACCCAATCGTTTTGTTGTACGAATTGTAGGCCGGGGTTGGATTCGTCGAAGGCCACCCACATCACGACAGAAACCGCGAAGGTGACCATGCTCACGGCAAAGGCCGTCCACCGAATGTTTTCTTTTTTCTCGTTGTTGATGAACAGCAGTGCAAGCAGCCCGACCAGCGGTAGGAAGAGCACCACTGTTGCGAGCGAGAGAGCCGAGAAATCTTCCATAAGACCTGTTCTCCTTAGAGAGCCTTAGCCATTCTGCGCCAAGGGCAGCAGCATGATGATAAGCACCACGACCACGCCCAGCAACAGCGCAACGGCATAAGTGCGCACATAGCCAGTTTGAACCTTGCGGAATTGCCCGCTCAACCAACCAATCAGGCGAGCAATGCCGTTCACAATGCCGTCGATGACACCAAGGTCGAACGGACGGCTGAGAATTTCCCCAACAGTGTTGAAGCCTTTATAAATGACCGTATCATGCACATAGTCGTGCAAGAATGCCCAGTCCAGCGTATCCGCTAAGAACGTGCCAAGACGTTGGTAGGGGCGAATGATGATGCGGTCATAGAATTCATCCCAATAGAGACGCGCATTAGCTAATGACCAGATTGCGCTTGTCTCTGGCATGGCTTGGAGTGGGTCACGCCCATCAGCCGTCAGGGCTTTGCCATGGCCATAAATGGAGCGCGCCACGAAAATTGCGCCCAAGCCGAGGCTGAGTGCACCAATCGCTAGCAACCAATTGAATTCACCGATATGTGCATATGAAACGCTGGGGATGAGGAACTCGCCGAAGCGATGCGCCCCGAAAATACCATCTAGCCCCAGCACGCCGCTCGGTGTATTGAAGAAGCCGGCGAAGATGCTGAATAGCCCCAGAATGATGAGCGGAATTGTCATAGATGGGCTGCTTTCATGGGCATGTTCTGCCGCTTTTGTGCGCGGCTTGCCATAAAAGACAAGTTCCATCTGTCGCCACATATAAAATGCGGTGAATGCCGCTGCAGCCGCTAAAATCGCCAGAGCGATGTAGCCACTAATCTGGTTGAAGAAGGTCGCGCCGCTGATACCCGCTTGCCATGAATCGGCCAGAATCTCATCTTTTGACCAGAAGCCAGCGAACGGGAATATACCTGCAAGCGCCAGCGTGCCAACCAGATAGGTGATATATGTAATGGGCATTTTGCTCTTTAGTCCGCCCATGTTGCGCATATCTTGCGGGTCAATGTGGTCATGAACCTCGTGCGCGCCGTGCTCCATGCCGTGAATGACCGAGCCGCTACCCAAGAAGAGCAGGGCCTTGAAGAAAGCATGGGTAAACAAATGGAACATGGCCGCTACATAGGCACCAACACCAACCGCCGCCACCATGAAACCAAGTTGGCTGATGGTACTGTACGCTAGAACGCGTTTAATATCCCACTGACCGATGGCGATGAAGCCAGCCATAATCGCGGTAGCCGCGCCAACTAGCGTGACAATCAACGAAGTTAGGTCGGCAGCATGGAAGAATACGCTAGAGCGCACCATCATATACACGCCAGCCGTCACCATCGTCGCCGCGTGAATGAGCGCGCTGACGGGCGTTGGACCAGCCATAGCATCAGGCAACCAGACAAACAGCGGAATTTGCGCAGATTTACCGCTTGCACCCAGTAGCATCAACAACGTGATGATGGTGATAACCGTTGTGATGTCTAATTTGATGGGGCCAATGTAAACCTCGCGCCCGCGTTCGGCATAAACGGGATTGCCCTCGTTATCATAAATTGGGCTGCCGTCTTCATCGGTGGCGATGAGTGGTTGCCCGTTATATTTATAAACGACGCCTTCCAGCGTTTCGCCCTCTTCTAAGGCGAGTAACCGCCGCGCCTGTCCGAAGACCCCAAGGTCATCAAAGGCGATATGGTCGTTATTAGTTGGTGTTTCAGCAACCGCTGTGCCATGCCCGTCATCTTCTGCTGTGCTGTGGTCATCAGCCGCGGCTGCTTCACCGTGTCCTTCTTCAGCACTAGCAGTACCATGCTCATCGGTCGTGGCAGTTTCGCCATGATCATCAGCCGCCGCTTCACCGTGCCCATCAGCCGCTTCGCCATGCGTGTCTGCCTCTGCGTGAACCGCATGAGCTGCATCAGGGTTAGCGACTTCGCCAGGGCGGTAGAAGTCTAACGTGCCGAAGGTGGTGAAGATGAGGAACATAGCCAGCAAAACGCCAAAGTCGCCAACACGGTTAGCAATGAACGCTTTACGGCCAGCGTTGCTGTTCTTCCACCCTTCTTCACCGGGCTTATCCCACCAGAAGCTGATGAGTAGGTAAGAACACAAACCAACGCCCTCCCAGCCGACGAACAGCATCAGGAAGTTGTTGCCGCTAACTAGAATGAGCATGAATGCGAGGAACATGTTCAGATAGGCGAAGAAACGCGGGAATTTCGCGTCGCCATGCATGTAGCCTCGCGCATAGATATGAATAAGTGAGCCGACGCCGGTCACAACCAGCATCATCGTGACACTGAGCGTATCTACTCGTTGCTGCCACGAAATATCGAATCCGATGGATTCAATTCGTAGCCAGCCATCGAGGAACGGCGGATTTACAACTGCTGGTGCGAAATTGCTGCCCAGCAAATAGCTATACAGCAACACCGCCACCACAAACGAAGAAACCGCCGCGAAAATCGCGATGCCACTGGACCAGCGCTCATCGAGACGCGCACCCCAGAAGTAATTGATAATTGCTCCTAGGGCGGGTATGAAAATAATGAGCGGGACTAGCTGTGGTAAATTCTCCATAAGGCAAGCCTTTTCTGGGGATTGTTAGCCCTGCAACTCATGCAAATCGTCGATATTGATGCTTTTCTTCGTTCTGAAGATGGCCACAATCAGCGCGAGGCCAACCGCGACCTCTGCCGCCGCCACCGTAATGACGAAGAACACGAATAGATGGCCATCAGTTTGCCCCCAATGGCGGGCGAAGGCCACCAACGCCAAATTAGCAGCGTTGAGCATCAACTCAACGGACATGAAAACAAGAATAGCGTTACGGCGTAGCAGCACCCCCATCGCACCTAAGATAAAGAGCACTGCACTGAGCATAATGTATGAAGCGATCGAAACTTCCATCTCGTACTCCTCCTTAAGGTGGTGGGGCTAATCGCCCGACGCCTCGGATGGCGTTTCGGGGTCAGGAAGTTCTCGTCGCGCTTCCACCACAGGTGATGTGCCTGTCTGGCTCGCAATCACGCTAGCCAAAGGTTTGCTTACGCGGCGGCGACCGAGTAGGCGGCGACTGCTTTCGCCTTCCTCACGCTTGGTCAACACAATTGCGCCAACAATGGCAACCAGCAGCAAAATAGCGACCAGTTGAATGGGGAGCACATAAGCTGTGTAAAGCGTCTGTGCGATGCCTTCTGGGCCGCCAAATGCTGGCGTTGCATCTGTAACTAGCGTCAGCGGGAAGGGGCGTACCCGCCCATCTGCCAGCCGTTCGCCCGTTAAGAAGAGCAAAACCTCTGTGTTACGCTCAATAGCGTATTCGCGCTCTGTACGAATGACTTCCTGAGATTGGGGCACCGCAGCCGTCACTGCTGTATCTTCTTCTGGTACGAACGAGCCATCAGTATCAGCAGGTGCGGGGTAAACAGTGATTTCAGTGGCGTTGGTAGCAACATAGCCCAGCGTATATTCACCAGCGGGCAACGTTGCAAATGCCGCTTCTCCATAAGCAAGGGCATCAACAACCACGGTATCACTTACTTGCGGCGCGGTAATAATACTGCCTTCTGCCGTCACCAATACATTGCCATTCTCATCATTGAGTGGCATATCGGCGACATCTAACTCGCGGTTAGGGCCAAAGTTAACCAAGTTGACAGGGGTTTCGCTATAGCCGTTGAACAGCAGTAAGCGCCCGCTGTCATTAGCAACCGTGCTGAGGTCATCTTCAATAACAGTGACATCTACATCGGTGCCAACGCCATAAGCAACGACGGTGATAACATCTCCACCCGCTAGCTCTACTTCTACATCGAGCAGAGTAGCGCCGGTTGCATGGTCGCTAAAGGCGATGGTATGCGTACCGATTTCGGTGGTGAAGAAATCTGTTGCTTCATCAAAATTGACTGATTCGGCGAGAACTTCGCCATCCACCACGATGTCGACTTCGCCAATATCGGTGGCGGCATGGGCAACACGCACAACAGGTGATGCACCTTCCGGGGTGGGAAGGTCAAATTGGCCAGCAACCAGCGGTAGCCCAATCACGAGCAAAAAGACCGCGGCTAGCAATAATGCGCCAAGCATCATTCCTTGAAAACGGCGTGTTGTATCGGTGGTTCGTTCTGCCCCCAACAACATGATGACAAACAAGAAGAGCACCATGATTGCCCCAGCATATACAGCGAGCTGTATCATTGAAAGGAATGGGGCATCAAGGAGCAAATACAGAAATGCAACACAAGCGAAGTTCACAATCAGGAACAGCGCACTATGTACTGCGTTTCTGCTGAGCACCATGGCGGCGGCAGCAAGAATTGCTACAAGTCCTACTATTATGAAAAGCGTCGATTCCATCGCTGACACATCCTTATAGGGTGTCCGAAAGCTTGTGCAGTTTAACACAAAGAGCGCCAGAGTTCAAAGCCTCCGGCGCGGTGCTCTCCCCACCAGACCAGACTTAAATCGGGTCTTCCATTTCCGGAATAGCGCGGTCAAAAGTGCCGGGTTCTACCTGCTGCGGCGTATCTTTTGCGCCTTCCGGAACGGGGTCCAACAACATGTCTTTTGTGAAAATTGCATCCCGACGATCGGTAAAGCTCAGACGGTGTTCATGCCCCAATTGAATGGCTTCGGTGGGGCAGGCATCTTCGCAATACCCGCAGAAAATGCAACGCAACATATTGATTTCATAGGTGCGTGCATAGCGCTCGCCAGGACTATAGCGCTCGTCGTCTGTGTTCTCTGCAGCCTCTACCCAGATAGCATCTGCTGGGCAGGCCGCCGCACACAAAGCACAACCAATGCACTTTTCAAGGCCGTTTTCATAGCGGCGTAAGTGATGGCGGCCTTTGAAGCGCGGGAAAAATGGCCGTTCCTCGTCCGGATATTGAACGGTGACCGGCTCTTCGAGCACATGTTTCAAGGTGGTGGCAAAGCCGCGAATGATATTCATCGCAGTATTCCTCCGTAACTAATCTGTGCCAGAGCGACGAGCGGGTGTCTTGCCGGTCTGGGCTTCAATGGCGCTATCTTCGGGGCCAGTGCCTAAGCGGCTCAAGCCTTCGAAGAAGTTTGCCAGCCAGCCAATCAAAACGAATGGCACAGCTATCAGCGCCCCAACAAAGGTTAGTATCGCATAACCAATGCCGCCGGGTTCGCCAGTGATAACCGGGTCTTCGTCAAGGTCTGGCTCGGCGATTTCGGCCTCACCACTACGGCGTAAGTAGAGGAAGCCACCAAGTAATACAAGCGCGAAAATTGCGCCAGAAATAGCACCATAGACCATTGGATCGCCGACGACATCGCCAATAACCACTGCAATGCCAGACCACGCTACTGCAAGGATGGAGAGTGGTAATAGTATCTTCCAGCCAAATTGCATCAGGCGGTCATAGCGGATACGCGGCAGGGTCGCCCGCACCCATACCATGCCGACGAGTAGGGCTACAACTTTGCCGATGTAGAATAGGGCGCCGAGCAACGGAACGCTATCAACCGGTACAAGATGGTAGCCACCAAAGAATAGGGCGACCGCAATCATGCTGACAGCAATCATGCCTAAGTATTCGGCCATCATGAATAGCGCGAAACGCATACCGCTATATTCGGTCATATAGCCCTGTGTTAGCTCTTGTTCAGCTTCTGGCAGGTCAAATGGTGCGCGGTTAACTTCTGCTAGCAGTGCAATCAGCAGGATGCCAGCCGCTAACGGGTTCTGGAATACGTACCATTCCCAGATATTTTTCTGCTGGTTGATGATGTCGCCAAGGCTCATGCTACCAGCCAGAATGATAGGCACAGCCATTGCCAAACCAAGGCTTAGCTCATAGCTAATCATTTGGGCGCTAGCGCGAATGCCGCCAAGCATGGCGTATTTGTTGTTACTAGCCCAGCCAGCTAACGCGACACCATATGTGCCCAAGCTAGTGATGGCCAGCAGCCACAGCACACCGACATTCGGGTCGGCGACGCCAAGCGGCACAACATACCAGTTGCCATCAAACCACGGTACCATTAAATCCGGCCCCAGCGGAATGACCGCCATCACCAGCAGTACCGGCACCACCTTAATCATTGGCGCTAGGTAATAGACCGCTTTATACACATTGGCTGGCACAATATCTTCTTTGAAGATGAGCTTGACTGCGTCGGCAGCGGGCTGTAAGAAACCCTTAGGCCCAACGCGGTTCGGCCCAACGCGGTGCTGGAACCAGGCGATAAAACGGCGTTCTAGCAAGGTGGTATAGGCAAAGCCAGTAATAACCACGAGCAAGAATATTGCCGAGTACAGGATGGGATGCACAACCTGGCATCCGGGCGAGTCGCTACACTGAATAATGGTGTTCGGGTCGATGCGTTCGTGTGGATTAACGATGAACTCGACCGCATAACGCACCCAATTCAGGATAGCGCCTAAATTGAGAATAATTAGTAAAACGATGAGGGCGGCGACGATAACCCCCGCCCAAACGAGACGATTTCGACTCATAGTCATCACACCCCTACTTTTTCAGCAGCGGCAACTTTATGTAGTTTGCCCGCTTGCAAACTGAGCGGTGTAGCAACATCGGCCAGGTGGCGCGGCAATAAGGCCGTTCCTTCTGGTGTTGCATCATCAACCACTGCACGAACACGAACCGCAGTTGTGCCAACACTTACCTCGACCACATCGCTATGGTCTATGCCCAATCGCTTGGCATCAGCCGGATTAAGGACAACATAGGGCACTAACACACGAGGATGCACCAATGTGCTGGCGGCAAATGGTTTTTCGCGGTTGTATAGCTTAACCGTCGGCAGAATGAGCAATTCACCTTTGCCCGCTTTGGGTACGTCTGGCAGTTCAACTTTGCCCGCTTTGGGCTTGCTACTCTCTGCTGTGGCCGCAATTTGCACGCCGAGGCCGCCTTTGTTGGTATAGGCTGTGCCGCCATAGTACAGGTCTTCGCCGCCAACAAGCGGGAATTGCTGCTCTACATGGGCCAGTGCTTTATAACGGCAACCTGCAAAGACCTCTACGTTTTCAGTGATGTCTTTCATCACTGCAGCGGCGCTCAATTTTGGACGGCCTTGCCCCATTGCTTCACCGATACGCTGCAAAATTTGCCATGCAGGTAGCGCTTCGCCAACTGGCCCTTGCGCAGTGTAGAAGCGTTGGACACGGCGTTCACCGCTGGTGTAAGAGCCGTCA
>DAOTWU010000054.1:0-4067 GCA_034435735.1 Anaerolineae bacterium
CCCGCCAAAAAGGCGATAAGCCCCGGATATAAGGGCAACATGCAGGCATTCGTCAAAATGGCTGCGTTGCCCAGCGAAAACTGGCGTAGGAGTTCGCTAAAGTCAAGCATTGTTTACGAACCGCCGAACTCGTTGATGAGCGAGATGATTTCCGTCGGCGTTTGTGTCCCTGTAATGAGTTGGCTCGGTGTGCCATCTGGCGCGATGATGAAATGCGGCGTTGATGGCGGATTGGATACTGCCCGCCCGAATTGCTGCACTAGCGCCTGCCACAATGTCGTGTTGGCTACCGCAAATGTCCAATCAAAGCTATTTTCCAACACATAATCGTGCAGGGCATCATCACCAGATGTTGGCTCAATGTTGAGCGAGACAAACACCACTTCGTCAGTATTCACCTGTGGGATGACCATATCGCGCAACGTGCGTTGGGCACTGCGGCAGTTACTGCACCAGTTGGCCATAGCATGGACATAAACCGTTTTGCCAGCGAAATCGGCAAAAGTGAACGTTTGCCCTGTGCGTACATCAGTCAGCTCAATATGCGTCCAATCTGGCCCATTATATGTGAGAGCTGTATCGCCTGTTTCTTCGCTAGTCGTGGTCGTTTCTTCAGGCTCTGTAGCGGTTTGGTCGCTGTTCTCATCGGTAGTGGTTGTGTCTGCAGTTGTTTGCGTGTTGTTATCGTTTGTTTCTGCTGCTGGTGTTGCCGCGCCACTACACGCTGCTAAGACCAGCGCCCCGATAAGTAGGAGCAAAATAGCCAGTCGTTTGTATGTCATCACTGGAAAACCTTTCTTGTTGGTCAGTTATGAGATGTTTTGAAATAGCCCCAATAGCATAAAACCTCTCGGCTATGCATTATCAGGCTTATTTATTACGGAGGGATTAAAACCGTTCGGGGTTAATCGTCATCATCCTGGGTGGTATCAAACTCTTGCGTTGCTAACGGGTCATCTGGTAACGAAGCCAATAGCTCTACACTGGCATTAATGGGGTAGGGGTCAATGCCGCCCGTTTTCGCCCCCATCATCTGCTGGATAGCCACCATCTCCTGTGTGGTGATTTGCGCCATTGTGCCTAGTTCGTTATCCATTTCCGCCGTGCCAAATGCGCGATGAAACGCGATGCGCTGGAATTGTACGCTGGGTAAGTTGGCGGCGATGAGCGCGGTGGGGTTAATGCCGCGCGGCAGCAAATCGCGCTCGCGAATAAGTAGCAATGTCGCGCCCAGCACGATAACGCCAATCCATTGTGTGCTGGTCAAGCGCTCGCCTAAAAATAGCGCGGCCAGCGATAGCGCAACGCCAATTTCCAGAATGGCCATTATTGCCGTTTGCATACCGCCTAAGAACTTCACGCCTGCGAACATCGCCAAGCGGGAGAAAGCGGTTGTGATGCCTAGTAGAATGATCGGCCCTGTGGCTAGTTGCAACACCTCTAAGGATGGCATATCGCCCACCGCTAGCCAGACCATTGTAACCACAACACCCATAGTTGTCAGAATGTAGAGCGTTGCCGTGCGGGATGGCATTTCGTAAAGGACATATTGGCTGAGCATCACTGTGCCTGCAAACATGAGTGCACTCGCCAGCATGAAGCCAACGCCCACCCAGTTAATGGCGCTGTTGCCAAAGCCTGTGAGCAAAATAAGCGCCGCTATCGCCATGCCCACCCGTATCAAGGTGCGCATATCTGGCTTTTGGCCAGCTAAATGCGACAGTATGACCGCAAAAGCCAAATACATACCATTTATGAGTTGCACTAGTGAAGCATCCAGTAGCCCTAATCCACCATAATAAAAGAGCGAACCAATGCCGTTAATTATGCCGATGACCGCACAGCCCATTAAACCAGCAGGGTAAATATAGATGAAGCGACGGAAAAACAGGATATACACGCCCCACAGCAAAGCCACCGCTACCAGCGTACGCAATGCCGCTACGGTGAAGGAATCTGCGCCGGCGGTAATGGCCAGCTTACCGAAAATGGGCGCCATGCCCAAAAATGTAGGCGCTGCTAATGCTGCGGTTATCCCCTTCAGGTTCAACTTTTCCCGATTCACGCTTCTTTACCCTGTGGTTTTGGACTGAGTTTGAAGATGGCGCTTTTTGTTGGCGCTTTTTGCCCCTTAACCCGCGTTATCAACGGCAGTACAACAATGAACTCGCTACCCGGCAAGGTGTTGGGGTCGTGGCCTTCGCTCTCTACGCGAATGCGCCCGCCGTGCGCTGTGATGATGCCTTTACAAATGGGCAACCCTAATCCCAACCCGCCTCCTTCGAATGCTGTTTTACTGGTGGTATGGGTGAGGACATCCCGTGTAGTATGGAAGCTCTCGAAAATTGCTTCTTGTTGCTCTTTAGCAATGCCCACACCACTATCACGGATGCTGAAATAGACATACTGCCCGTCCATTTGTGCCTTAAGGCGGATGGCGCCGCCGTCGGGTGTGAATTTAATGGCGTTGCTCAGCAGGTTTTCAACGGCCACCCGCAACAAATCGGGGTCGGCACGCATGGAAATTGGCCATTCGCTCTGGTCCCATATCACGCGGATATTACGGCTCTTGAGCGCTTCCTCATACTCTTTCAGGATTTTAGCCACAATCATGCCTAGATTGGTGGGTTTAATGGTTAGCTCAATCTGGTTGGTCATGATGCGGCTCATGATGAGTAATTCTTCAATTGTCTCATACATACGATTGATGGATTCCACCAACCCGCCAATGAGTTCAGCGATGTTTTTATCTTGCGTCATCAAGGCTTTGAGCGGCGGATGGTCTTCTAGTAGACGGCTGTAACCATAAATGAGGGTTAGCGGGGTGCGCAGTTCGTGGGCGGTTAGCTGGATAAAAGCATCTTTCATCTTATCCAGTTGGTAAAGCGATTTGTTCGCCTCTTCTAATTGGCGGATGCGCCCCTCTAGTTCTGCAACGACCGTCTCTAGATACCGTTCTCTGGCGGCATCAAGCCGCTCTGGTTCAATATCGTCCTGCCCGCCATTGAGATAAAAAGCAATGCGCTTCTGAAAGTCATCAACATTAATCGGCTTGACGATATACCCATCTAGGCCAGCTGCTAACGCCATTTCACGCTCGCCGGTATGGTCATAAGCGGTAATGGCGACAATGGGCGTGTCTCTAAATTGGCTATTTTTACGCAGCATCGTGGCCACTTCACGCCCATTTAGATCTGGCAAGCGAATATCGGTTAATATCAAATCAGGGGTCATCTTGCGGGCCAAATCAATGCCTTCTAGCCCGCGCTCCGCTAGAAGCACCTCGTACCCCGCTTGTTCTAGCGCTCGCAGCACCACCTCTCGGCTGGCAGGATCGTCTTCTATGTATAGGATGGTGCGACGAATTTCATTCACGGGAATCCCTCATAACGCGTAACGACAATGTCCTACTTAGACCTGATGCACACTCACATTTCCAATATAACACAACATAACTGACTTGTGTTGCTTAATATGACCAAAAAGAGAAAAGTACGCGATATACTTTCCTCTTTTATCGTAGCTTAAATTTGGGTCATTGCTGCTTAAGGATTAGCTTAATTGCTCTACCAGTTGTTGGATGAATTCATCATCAATGAATGACCCCTTTTGCAAGAGCAAATCGGCATGCGTATCGAGAAAATCGCGCTCGCGCACGGTGAGTTCCTTCGCTGTGACAACAACGATAGGCACACTCTTCAGTGATTCGTTCGCCCGTATTTGGTCAATGACTGCAAACCCATCAACTTCTGGCATCATTAGGTCAGTGATGACTAAATCTGGCTTCACTTCGTTGATAAGCTCTAGCCCATGTGCGCCGTCATGCGCCATATAGACCTCTGCATTACCGTGGGCAACAAGTAGGCGGCTCATTAAGCGGGCTGCACCTTCGTTATCTTCAATCACGACCACCCGCCGCAACTTGCCAGGAATTTTCCGCACGGCACTCACAAGGTCGCCTTCTGGCACTGGTGGCGTTGTCTCGGCATGAGAGAGGTCAACCGTTTCTTGCCAGCGTTCGCCCAAAATTTGCTTTTCAACGGGCAAAGTATGGCCAGAGCAATTCA
>DAOTWU010000055.1:0-9518 GCA_034435735.1 Anaerolineae bacterium
TCAAGAAAACAGCTACTGAAGACACACCAACTTTACCGCTCACCCGCACGCCTGATATTCTCCTCTCAGTCAAGCGCTTCCGTGAAGAGCATCAACAGCCACAGGTGGTTATCGGCTTCGCCGCGGAGAGCCAAAACCTATTAGAAAATGCCCGCAGTAAACGAGAGCGTAAAGGGGTAGATATTCTCGTGGCCAATGACATCAGCGCGGCGGATGCTGGGTTTGCGGTTGATACAAATCGTGTGACCATTCTCAGCGCACAGGGAGAAGTGCATATTGACCGCACCAGCAAGGCGCGCGTGGCGGAAATCGTCATCGGCTACCTTGCCGACATGTTGGCGTAGGCGAACCGTCGCTATACGCTTGGCGGGGAGTCTACTATAATGTGAGCCGTTTGCCTGCGTCTGAAGCTGTAGGAGGGCTAACTCAATGAGTGAACCGCACGACACACAACCGCGTTTATCACCGGTAGATACCCAACGAACGGCAGCTGTTGGCACACCTGTCGCCCCGCCGCCGAATGATATAGACGACCTGCAAGAAGCGGGAAATGGGCCGGGATGTTTTATCTGGGGCTTTGTGATGCTCTTTACCGTCATTTTGGCGGTTGTTGTGGTTGTGCTGGCGGCATTGGCTGGCTGGGCATCTGGCCAACCCATCGCCCAGCAGAACGCTACGGCTTCGGTGGAAGCAATCATCGTTGACCAATGCACCCGTTTGGCGGCAGAAGTAGCAGCAGAAAATGACGCCCTGCTGGGTATCCGTATGGAATACCTCCTCACCCAAACACCAGCTGTACCCTGTGTACAAGAGTATATTCCAGTAGCGACAGCACTTTATAGCACCAAACACGCCCCTACAGCGACGCCCACCTTCACACCAACACCGACGCAGGAAGTAATTGTATTGCCCACCTTCACACCAACAACGGAGGGCGCAGCGCCTGTACCAACTATTCCCGTGCAACAAGCCGAATATGACTTAGACGAATTGATGCAAGAGGTGCAACAGCATTTGGACCTCGCCGAGTGGAACGATGCGATTGCCTTGCTGGAAGCCATTCAGACAATTGACCCCACCTACCGAGTCGAAGTGGTCAATAACTATATGTTCCAAGCCTTAACTTCGCGGGCGCGGGAACTATACCTCTCTGGCCAGCAATTAGCCGAGGCGATACTGCTCACCGACCGCGCCGAAGCGCTGGGTGACATTGGCGATTTGGCATTTGAGCGCATCATCGCCCAATTGTGGCTAGATGCGCAACGCAACCTCACAATTAACTATCCTGAAGCTATTCGGCTTCTCTCAGAAATTTACCGCCTTGCGCCAAACTATCGTGGCGGTGAAGCGGCTAACCAACTCTTCAGCCAGCGTGTGGCTTATGGCGATGCATTATTACCCAGCGACCCGTGCCGCGCAGTCACGCAATATGAAGCCGCGCTGACATTACGCAGTGATGTAAATGTACAGACAAAGCGCGGTGAGGCTAATTTAGCCTGTAGCAACTTCTCATTGACGCAACAAGCCGGCGCACCCGCGCCACAAGGGGAAACAACCGCCCCGCCCGCCCAACCAGCGACGCCGACAATCGCGCCAGTTGGGCAGCAGTAACGCTATTGAAATGAGAAAAGAGGGGGCATCGCAGCTCCCTCTTTAGTTGATTACCTAGAGAAACACCAAGCCGCCCAAGGGGGGCGGCTCTGGGCGTACTAACACGGTCGACAATAGTGCTACCAATACATCATCAACAAGAAAGCTTCCTATAAAGCGCCTTTATCTTAGCCAGCACACATAAGCATTGGCTTAAAAAAAGCCAAACAAATAATGAGAAAGGCTAATCTTCCTCAAAGGGTATACCCAGCGCTTTCGGCGGGTCGCTACGCAAGAAGGCGCGTAGGCGCTTTTGTACGGGTTTCGGCATCCATTGCAAAATGCGCTCAATCGCCCCTGTGCTGACAGCTAACAGCGTGATAATCATTAACAGCCACGGCAGCCCGTTCAACAGCACTAGCGGTATATCAATATCTGGGCTACGCTGAATGGCAGAAGATAGCGCGCGCAATCCAGCGAAGAGGTAAGCACCCAGCACCACGCGGAAAGGATGCCAACCGCCAAAAATCACGATTGCCAACGCAATCCAGCCATCGCCCTGCATAGCTGGCGGGGTTGACCAACCCGCTTTTAAGCTCAGTGAATAGGCCGCGCCCGCAATCCCTACCAGCGCACCGCCTGCTGCGGTATAGAAGTAGCGCAGGCGATTAACCCGCGTGCCACGCGCAAACGCCGCCTCAGGCCGTTCGCCAACTGCGCGATGGGCGAGGCCGGGGCGGGTGCGGAATAGCCACCACCATGTTGCAAATACCAGCACAAAACTGAAATAAACAAGTATCGTATGGTCGAAGAATACAGGGCCAACAATCGGCACATCTTTTAGAATGGGTACAGGCACAACTGGAAATTTTGGTCCCGGAATGCGGGTATAAGGTTGGCCGAGAAATTGGGCGAGATTGGCCGTGAGAAGCGTGAGCACAAAGCCAACAGCAACTTGGTCTCGCCGTAAGCGTATGCTGGAAAACGCGATGAGCAAAGCCACCAGCGCCCCCACAATCATGGCAATCAGCACACTGAGGGGGAGTAACAAGGCTTCCGGGATAACGCCAAAGTCTTGGGCACTGCGGGCAGCAACAAAGGCAAACATCGCAGATAGGGCAATACTGCCATCTAGCGAAAGGTTGATAACGCCCGCCCGTTCGGTGATAGTCTCGCCAATACTGGCGATAACGAGCGGTGTGGCATTCGATACAATACTGTTGAGTGTGTTCAAAAGCTCTTGATTCATGAGGCCGTCTCCGATGGTGGGGTTTGCGCTTCATCACCTGTCATATCGGGGGCAAGTTCTTCAGATTCGCCCCCCAACCCGCTAAAGAGTAGCACCGTGAGTACGAGAATACCCTGTAACACACCAGCCAGCGATGAGTCCAGGTCTAGCTTGATTTTCAGGCGGGTGCTACCAGCCAAAATGGCCGCGAATGCAAAACTGATGAGCGGCACCCAAAGCGGGCGGAATTGCACCAGTAACACAACCAATAGTCCCAAGAAACCGATGCCGCCCGATGCCAGCGGGCGCAAGCTATCAAACGTGAATAGCACACGATAAGCGCCACCCAGCCCCGCCAACGCGCCACAAACGACGAAAGCACTGAGGGCAACACGGTCGGTTGGCACGCCCAGCAATAACGCTGAACGCGGATTATGGCCAGTTGCTTTAAGCTGCAAGCCCCAGCGCGTGCCGCGCAACGCCAGCCAAATGCCTACTGAAGCGACAAACACAATAATCAGCAGCAACAAGTTCACAGGGAAATCAGGGGAATATTCTGGCAGCAAGGTGATGGGGGGAAAGGGGTCGGTCGCTTGAGCTGTACCGCCCGATGGTGGCGCCCAAGGGCCAGAAATGAGGAAAATCGTCCAAACATTGGCGAGGGCATTGAGCGCAACACCGCCAAAAATCTCATGAATACCCAACTTCACCTTAAGCACGCCCACCAGCAACGCCCACAACATACCGCCAAGCATCGCCAGCCCCAACTGCAAAAGTACATGCAAAACGCTGATAACATCGGTACTGAGGTAAGCCGCCCGCCCCATTAAGGCCAGCGCAAAATCAGCATCAAAGGGCGTCAAAGGTGATATGACCGGCGCGGGAGGCAATAGGCGGATGAACAACGCCGCCCAACTGGCAAAAATCGCCCCCACCATCATTTGCCCTTCAATACCAATGTTCCATAGCCCCGCCCGAAACGTCACCACAAGACCAATGCTGGCCAATGCAAGCGGTATCCAAAAATTAACCGCACCAGCGAAGCTCTTCGAATTACGAAATACACCTTCCCACGTGCTCTCCAATACTTCGCGCGGGTCTGCACCAACTGCCATGATGAGCACAGCAGTAATCACCAGCGAGAGGATGATAGGCCCAACGGTGTAGAAAACTTGCTTGAATATGCGTTGTTGCTTCATGAGGCTACGTCCTGTTGCGCAGTATGTTCAGCAAAAGAGCCACCGATGAGATGGCCTAGTTCATCAATGGTTGTCTGTTCTACATCACTGACTTCATACACCTGTCCGGCATAGAATACGAGAATACGGTCGCTATAGGCCACCAGTTCGTCTAATTCTGCAGAGCTGAAAATGATAGCCGTACCGCCAGCCCGCCGCGCTAACAACTGCTCCCATATCCAACGGGCAGATTCGACATCGAGGCCGCGCGTTGGTTGTTCGAGGACGAGAAGGACGGGCTCTGGCGGTAAAAGCGCCATCAACACGCGCTGTTGGTTGCCACCAGAAAGCTGTTCAATGCGGTCATCTGGGCGGCCACGAATGTTATAGGTTGTGATGCGCGCTTTTATGAGGTCCGCCATGGCCTTCCAATCAACTAGCGGCTGGTTATCGGCAACGAGGGCAATATGCTCGGTGAGCGTCAAACCAGCGATAAGCCCCTCTTCTAAACGCCCTGCTGCACCAAAGACCACGCCGCGTTGTAGAAATTGGCGATAGGGTTTGCCAGTCATATCAGCGCCATTCAGGCGAATACGTCCGCTATACAAACGCTCTAGGCCAACACAGCCGCGCATCATTAAGCCCTGGCCACTACCATCGAGGCCGGCTAAACCGATCACTTCCCCAGCACGCACCGACAACGAAAAATCCTCAATACTCAAACGCTTACCACGCAACGTGACGTTATCCAGCTCAAAGACCACATCACCCAACGGCACACGCTCCCGCTGGTAGGGCGCAAGCGCTTCTCCAAACATAAGTTTGACTAATTGCGCCTTAGTTTGGGCAATGACGGCGCTATCTTTAGCTGTGTCGCCACTGGGCATTTCCATACCGCCCACCAAACGCCCTGCCCGCAAGACAATCACCTCATCACAGAGGGTGATAACATCTTCCAGCTTATGCGAAACCAGCAAAACGGTCATCTGCTGGTGGTGGGCGAGTTCAATCAGTGCATTAAATAAAATATCTTTTTGCTCAGCAGAAATGCCTGTTGTCGGTTCATCTAAAATCAATGTCTTCACGCCTAGAGCCAGCAGACGAATAATTTCTAATTGTTGGCGCTGGGCAATGGTGAGTTGTTCAATCGGGGTATCGGGGTCTAACTGAAAACCGAAGCGTTCGGTAAGGTCTTGGAGGGTTTGCATAGCCGCTTTACGCTTTAAGCCGATGCCCTGCCCACCGCCATAGATGAAATTTTCCAGCACGGTAAATGCGCCAATATCCAGCGGGTCTTGCTGCAACATACCCACACCATGCGCAATAGCAGCTAGTGGACCATGATAATCTACTGTCGCGCCATTGATTAGAATTTGCCCGCTATCGGCTGGTTGAAAGCCAGAAAGGATTTTCATCAATGTGGATTTACCCGCACCATTCTCCCCCAAAATGCCGATGATGCGCCCTTCAGCAAAGGTTACTGAAATATCGTTATTGGCATGCACCGGTCCAAACCGTTTATGGATGTGCTTCAATTCAATCTGCATAGATTACTCCCGCGAGGTGCGCCCGTTCTCATTTGAGGAGATTATAGCGCAATTTGGGGAGCATTCGCTGTGAAATAGCACCAAATGATGGGATAGTCTATTTGTGGGCGGGTTGTGTATAATGAGCGGAGTAACAAAAAAAGCCAGGCTATGCCTGACTTTGCTGTGCCGGTGGTGGGAGTCGAACCCACAAGTCCAAAGGACAATCGATTTTGAGTCGATCGCGTCTGCCAATTCCGCCACACCGGCGTTTTAATTTGATTATCAAAATCCTAGCGATAATCGGCGCAAAAGTCAATGCCTGAGACACCAAATTCCGAGCAATTGCTCATCAAAAAAGCACAACAGGGCGACCTTGATGCTTTTAATGAACTGGTTCTGGCCTATCAGAATCGGGTTTATACGGTTACTTACCGCATTATGGGAGAGCCGGGCGCTGCCGCCGATGCTGCCCAAGATACGTTTATCACAGCATATCGCCGCATCGAGAGCTATAGAGGCGGGAACTTTCGCGCTTGGCTTTTACGCATCGCCACCAATACGTGTTATGACGAGTTGCGCCGTCAAAAGCGCCGCCCAACAACTTCATTGGAAGATTTAGGGGGCGAAGATATGGATGATGGCCCACCCTTGCCTGATGATGCCCCCACACCAGAAGAAGTGGCGCAGGAAAGCGAACTCAATCAAGCGGTACAAAATTGCATATCTGGCCTGAAAGATGACCAGCGCATTGTTTTGGTGATGGCGGATGTGCAAGGGTATAGCTATCAAGAAATTGCCGATACACTCAATGTACAAATGGGTACGGTCAAATCACGATTGAGCCGCGCGCGGCTGGCTGTACGCCGTTGTTTGCAGGCAGTTCAGGAACTTTTGCCGCTGCAATATCGTCTAAAGAGTGATGATTAACGGATATAACAGATTATCATGCCTGCCAATCACTTAACCGACCGCGACTATGAACTTCTATCCGCCTATATTGATGGCGAGTTAAGCGCGACAGAACGCGCCAATATTGAACGACGCCTGCAGAGCGATGCTATCTGGCAGCAAGAATATGAAGCTTTACGCACAACAACCCAACTTGTGCGGAATTTACCCACGTTACAAGCGCCGCGGGATTTTACGCTGACGCCACAAATGGCGCAGGCCGCCCGCCGCATTACGCCATTACCCAAACGGCGCAGAACCAACTACACGCCTTGGGCTGTGCTGGTGGCGGCTGTATTTGTCATGGTCATTGGCGCGGCTATTCTATTCAGCCAGCGTCCAGCACCACGCTCTGAGAATGACAACACCCAGCAAGTTGTGGCCGCCGCGCCCACCAGCGTACCAACACAAGCAGAAACGCCATTAGCCTTGGCGCCGCCCCTAGCCGCGTCAACAATGACCGCTACTGCCTCGCCTATGCCAACAGCGCTACCGACACAAGCCATTGAACGCAGCGGCGCAACAACCATGCCACCAGCACCATCAGATGCGGGCGATGTAACAGCGGTGGCGATGGAAGATATGGCGCAAACAACCATGCAAGAAGCTGAAAACGCTGATGGCGAGTTGGGCAACGCTGAAGCGATGGACGATGTGTCCACATTTGCAATACCGCAACAACCACCAGAGGCTGCTGCCGCGCCAACGGAGGGGGTTGGCGTGCAAACACAGAGCGCGGCTGGTGCTGGTGGTGGCATTGCCCCAGACCAAGATGCAGCAGCAGCAGAGGAGAGCGTACAAGAGCCGCGCCTAGATAACAACACCCTTGACCCGACAACGTTCTTGCGCACATTATTGAATATACTCATCAGCCTACTCACGCAACTATCGGGGTTAAGATGACCAGCAAACAGATAGCCAACTACTGTTCAATTTGTGGGGCGAAGCTTGAACGCCGCGAGTGGCATGGCGTGATACGGCCAGTTTGCCCAGAGTGTGGTCATGTCGTTTACTTTGACCCCAAAGTGGCGGTAGTGGTATGGATTGAGCGCGATGAGCAAGTTTTACTCATCCAACGCGCCTATGAGCCAGGTATGGGAAAATGGGCGCTGCCCGCTGGCTTTGTCGATGCGGGAGAGCCGCCAGAAGAAGCTGCCATGCGCGAAGTATGGGAAGAAACTGGCCTAAAAACCCATATCACCCGTCTCATCGATGTATTCCCCAAACGTGACAATGGATTGGCGGATATTATCATCGCATACGAAGCCGCCATTACGGCGGGCGAACTCCATGCTGGCGACGATGCGGCAGATGCGCAGTGGTTCAGTAGAGATAATTTGCCGCCGCTGGTCTTTTATCCCTCCATTACGCTAGTGAACCGCTGGCTTGCAAACGAACTCTAGATATACCTTCACAGGACTATGACGCAAACAACAACGATACCCCTACTCCAACCATTGATGATTGGTGATATTGTCATCAACCCGCCGCTATTTTTAGCACCAATGGCCGGCCAGACGAACCGTGCCCTACGCGACCTCTGCCGCATGAAAGGCGGTTGTGGGCTGGTATGCACAGAATTACTGAGCAGCCATGCTATGCAATATAAAGGCTCTCGCAAGCGTACTTTCCAGCGATTTGATTGGGATGGTGAAGAACTGCCCTTTGCTGTTCAACTTTTCGGCAGTGACCCCGCCATGATGGCCGAAGCGGCTAAAATCGTCGTCGATAGTGGCGCGCCAATTGTCGATATAAACATGGGCTGCTGGGTGCCTAAAGTGGCGCGCAAAGGCGGCGGGGCGGCCTTGCTGAAAGATATTCGCATCGCAACCGCTGTCGTGGATGCGGTAGTGAAAGCCGTTGATGTACCAGTTACAGTCAAAGTGCGCGCAGGATGGGAAGAGGGCAAGCCCACCGCGATTGACTTCGCCCGTGCCGCCGAAGATGTGGGGGCACAAGCGATTACCGTTCACGGGCGCTATGCCAAACAAGGCTTCAGTGGCGAACCTGATTGGGATATTATCCGCCGCGTTAAAGAAGCCGTCCGAAGCATTCCAGTCATTGGCAACGGCGATGTGCGAACAGCAGACGATGTGCGCCGCATCATCGCCCAAACGGGGTGCGATGGGGTGATGATTGGGCGTGCGGCACTGGGCAATCCGTGGATTTTCAGCGATATTTTGTTTGAGCTAGAACATGGGCGACCTGCCCCGCCACATAGCTGGGAAGAGCGGGCAGAGGCGATGTTATGGCAAGCACGCCGCACCCTAGAGACCACACGCAAACCGCCTATTGTGGCCATCCGCGAGTTACGGGGGCAGCTCATCAAATACTGTCATGGCATGCCTGATGCAACAACCATACGGGAGAACATCATCCGCGCGGAGACGTTGGAAGACATTGAAGCGGCCTTGCGCCCTGTTCTCGCCCTAACGATCTAAAACTATCCGCAACAACTATTCACAAGGAGTATATATACTGTGGAAATTGCATGGAGCAAAGTTTTGCCCGTGATTGTGTCAATTGTGGTGATTATTGTCGTGGCGATTATACAAGAGCTTTCTCCACGATTGGCAGCCATCACTGCCACCATGCCCATAGGTGTGCCGCTGGCGCTGTGGATTGTTTGGGCGTCGCAAGGGGGCAATTCGGACGCAATGGCGCAATTCGCAGGCGGGTTATTCATCGGCCTAATCCCGACACTACTTTTTGTTATCGCCGCGTGGGTATTGCTCAAAGCGGGCTGGGGCTTAGTGCCTGTGCTAGCAGCGGGTTATGCCATTTGGGGGGTAAGCCTCATCATCATTTTGCAAATCCAGCGCCTATTCACTGCGGAATAAAACGGCCTGATACTGGTAAGGGCTGTGAAATCTGGCACAATATAGGGCGCTCTATCGGCTGAACGAGGAATATATCGATGATTGCACGTTTACAAAATTTACCGCGCCCCCTGCGGCTGGTGGCATGGTTAGTATTTCTGGGCGGTGGCGTCCTCATTCTCATCATCATCACACTGATGCTGGTCAACAATTCACCACGCAACGA
>DAOTWU010000056.1:0-4483 GCA_034435735.1 Anaerolineae bacterium
CTCATGCCATCGCTGCTGGAGCTACTGCTTGATGTTGAGCTGCTCACGACGGGGGCAGGAATTGCGCCAGAGGCCAAGTCCGAAGGATGGACAACCACACCATTACAGAGCGAACCCACTGAATCATCGCGGTTCTGCGTCACTTCGGAGGTAACCCAGCCGATATCACCACCTGGTGTCAGGATTTTTACTTGATTGTCTTGCACTGCCAGCACATAGGCTTCTGTACCAGCGTCCAGCCACGCACCACTAGTTGCAATGCCATCGGGGCCACTACCAAGTGCGTGGTTGCCGGTAAGTCTCACAACAGATGTATTTGGCCAGCAAAGCAGTGGGCGCAATTGGGCGAAGTTGCCAGCAACCCAACCTGTACCAAAGTCAGGAATGCTGACCAGATACCAGAAGAGACCACCAGTAGACGTTGAACCCATAATAGGGATAACCAAATCGTCCATGCGTGGCAGAACGCGGCGCAGCTTTTCTGTCTCAAAGGATGGTCCAGCGTGGAGGTCACCGCCAAAGACAGAAACGCCCCACATGAATTGCTCATTAGTGGGTACGAAGGTGCTGCTACCGCCTGTTGTGGCGATGCCCCCGCCCTGTCCTAAAGCGGCAACATCTTCGACATCAGCATAAGGTACATGACTGAAGTCACCACGAGGCAAAGTGAAGTTGACATTGACCCAACCTGGCCCAAGGTCTGTGGCAACCTGATACCAAACAAGGTCACGGGCAACCCCTAAAACGGGTAATTCAGTGCCGCCAACAACGGTCATCAAAATAGTATAACCAGCGCCAGGGCCTGTACGAACATTGAGGAAGCTCGTATTCACAACGAGAATGGGTGTGGCGAATTGTTGCTCTTCTTCAGCAGCATTTGCAATACCACCGAAGGCCATCACCGCTAATAATAAACATAAGAGAGTTATTGCAAGTGCTTTTTTATGGGTTTTCATTGTTAGTACCCTTCCTAGAACACCGACCCGAATCATTCAGGGCATCAATGATATCGAGTATAAAATAAAATTGCGATTTGTGCCGCATATTCGTTGTTTGGTTTCGCTAACAGTATAGTCCTTACCAAGTATATTGCGCAAATGGAGAAAAGTCCTAGTTTGTCATGTTCTCCACTATTGCTATTACGCTAAAGCCCGTTATGATGATAGCGTTTTGCCCTAAAGTGCATTATGAATTGGGGAATAGACCGTGCGAAATTCGCCTTTCCAAGTTCGTTATAACCGTGAGCAAATTGATTGGATTGATCGCCGCTTGAGAAAGCATATGGCGCGATTTGGTTACACGGTTATCGATACACCCATTATTGACCAAGCTGCGCTGTTCCTCACCCGTGCGGGTGACCAGATTATAGAGAAGCTATATACGTTCGAATATGGTGGCCAACAGCTAGCGTTGCGCCCTGAATTTACAGCGGCGGCAGCTTACCGCTATCTAACAACCTGTAAGCAAGGTGAAGTGGTCCATTGGCAATTCAGCGGCCCAGTATTTGAAGATGAAGCGCATAATATCGTGCGCGGGGCGCAGCGCTATAGCACGGGCGCGGAATGTATCGGTATGAATGGCCGCATTGCCGAAGCTGAAATCATCGGGATGGCAGCTTTGGGGCTGCAAGAGATAGGTTTAGAGAATTACCAGTTGGAACTGGGTCATGTGGGTTTATTGCGCCAGCTGTTAGCGCCAATTGGGCTGGACAATCGTACGGAACGTTTTATCTTGGCGCGGAGACGCTTATTGCGCCAACCAGATGGCAAGGCTAAGATATGGGCCGCATTTGAGCAGATTTTGCTGAATGATGCTTCTGAGCAATATCAAGCAAGTCAAACTGACATAGACCAAACGCAACAAATGGTTGGTGCGGCGTTACAAGTGGCGCGACGTAGCCAAACGATGGGCGGGCGCTCTCAAGATGAGATTGCGCGGCGCTTAGTGCGTAAGCAACAACGCGCTGCTTTACGAGAGCAAGTTGCAGAAGCATTGAAGCTATTGACAAAATGGGTGCAGCTTAAAGGTAAACCCGATGCCGTGATGAATCAGTTGAAAACAATGGCCAACGGCAACGAAATGGCACTCAAGACGATAGCAGAATGGGAAAGTATTCTGCATTTATTACCCAATTATGGCATTACAGCAAACCATATCGTATTGCATCCAGACCTTGCGCGGTCATGGGATTATTACAGTGGCCTGGTTTTTGAGCTATGGAACGATGATACGCTCATCGGTGGCGGCGGGCGCTATGATGACCTCATTCGCCTTGCAGGACACGATGCTGCCGTGCCTGCAGTAGGGTTTGCTTATTACACTGATGTTTTAGCTCGTATGTTGCAATATAGTTCAGAAGACAAGCCTTGTCTTACGTTATTGGATGGGTATGGCATGGCAGATAGCGCAATTCAGTGGGCGATGGCCTTACGCGCTAAAGGGTATTGTGTTGTTATTAGAAAAACCGTTGATGATGCAGACCAAGCAACGATTATAACACTGACAGAAGATGGCAAGATGCTGTTTGATGGGAAATATTATGCACTGGATGACCTGAGTGCATTGGAACAGGCTTTGTGGGGATAATATGACGGAAGAACGTTTAACACTGGCACTGCCCAGTAAAGGTGCGATTGCAGAGCCAACCTATAACTTTCTTAAAGATTGTGGCCTGAAAGTATCAAAACCTAATCCACGCCAATATGTTGGAGCATTACCCGCCATTGATGGTGTAGATGTGCTTTTTCAGCGGGTGAAAGATGTGGTTTACAAAGTCGCTGATGGTACGGCGCATATTGGGGTCACTGGCTATGATGTTGTATGCGAACATCCCCACGATAATTTAATTGTGATACACGACCAATTAGGCTATGGGCACTGCAAGCTAGTGGTTGCTGTGCCAGAAGCGTGGGTAGATGTGGATTCTATGGCCGACTTGGCGGAAGTAGCGATCGATTTTCGAGAGCAAAAAGGTCGGAATATACGTATTGCTACTACATATACAGGTTTGGCCAGACAATTTTTACATAAAAATGGCATTCATCATTTCTCACTAGTGCGGGCAGAAGGGGCAATTGAAGCGGCGCCCACAATAGGTTATGCGGATTTAGTCATTGACTTAACGCAATCGGGCACTACATTGCGGGAAAATCACCTAAAAACGCTATCCGATGGGGTCATTGTCGAATCGCAGGCTTGTTTGATTGGCAACCGAGATGCGCTGAAAAATAGTGAATTTCGGTTAGCAGCGGTACGAACAATGTTGGAGTATGTTGATGCTGCGCTATATGGCCGAGAGTATTATCAGGTTACGGTGAATATTGAAGGGCCTGATGCCGAGACGATAGCTTCTCGTGTTGTTGGGCATCCTGCTGCGCGCGGGTTGTTGGGGCCAACTGTCGCGCCGATTTACCAAGCAAATGGCCACAATGAAAGTACATGGTTCACTGTGACCATTACAGTTATGCACAAGCAACTGCTGAGCGTCATTCGCCACTTGCGCGAGATAGGTGGCGTGCAAAGTGTCGTTACGCCAGTTCGGTATCTATTCCTCGATGATTCGCCGACCTATTCACGCTTGCGGGAGCAGCTTGGGTTTTAATTCAGTTCGGCGGCAACTTCATCTAAAACGGTATCTATGAGGCTTCGGCGTTGTTGGCTCTCTGCGCCCATTTCTACAGACATCGCCAACCCCAGAAGGCTGATTTCTGGCGGGAAGCGTTGGCTATCTGCTAGATTCATTGTCAGGAATGGACAGCAGAACAATGCCGCTTTGAGATAGGTTCGCCAATCAGCTCGCAGCCAGTTGAGTGTTTTGAGATGTTTGAGCAAGGGCTTCAGCACATACTGTACTTTGCTTTGCAAAAACATATGACGCACAGGGGGTAAGTCGTATGTGTAATCGACATGCCATATATTCCCCTCTATACGTAACGAAATCGGTGTAATTTGCCGCTTTTCTTGCGGATAATACATCCACATCGCAAACACATTATGAAACAGTGGTTTTGCGAGGTCTAATAGTGGATGATGCCGCCCCGCAAACGCTGGATCAAAATATAGCATGGTGGGAGGAGTTGTGTTTTGGAAGAACACATTGCCATTATGAGCGTCCCCATGCCCGATTATGGAAGGGCTTTCTTGATGCGGATGGAGTAGTTTTTCCGCCTGCCTGATGATGTCATCCAGCGTTTCTGAGTAGTGTTGGCCATTAATAACCCAACGGGCTTGACGAACTTCCCCCATAGATGCTGTTTTATTGGGCAGACTGATGGTTATATCCCTATTGTAGAAGCGTTCAAGTCGCCCACCAACAATGCGATGATAGAAGAGTTGGTGAATAGGCGCGTGCTCCGCTTCATCCGACGTTTGCCATTGCAGGCTCTGCTGGTATAGCTGCCAAAGGTCTTTATCTGCGATGTTCTGCGCTTCAGTGAGCGCTGCCTCGTCATTGTTGTTGTGGCCTGTTTCTATTGCCCAAGTC
>DAOTWU010000057.1:0-4307 GCA_034435735.1 Anaerolineae bacterium
CCTCGCGCTCAATTGAGATGTGCATGCGGTCGGTAATCTGGTCATTGGAAATGCCGAAGAACTCCACAACAGCGCGCCCGTCACGCTCATCCGGATTGATGAGCACCAAACTGAAGCCGGGGCTATATTGAAGGAAGCGATATTCGACATCCAAACCGCGCTGCTTCAATCCCTCTAAGATATTGACCGAGCGCTCTATATCAGCCTCAAGCAATTTCGCCATATGGTCGAGTTGGTCTTGTAAAATGGCAATATTGTTTTTGGCGTTCGGGTCTTGGAGCACCACGCGCAATTTGCCACCACGCTGAAGTATCTCCCGTTCAATATCTGGGCTACGGGCGAGCACATTCACCGCTGACGGCGCATAAATATAAAGGTCTTTCCCGCCTTTGATATACTCCCGAAAATCGGGTAAGCTCTGGCGGTCTTTCAAGACCGAATCCAAATCAATGTTGGTGCGGTCACGGCGCGTTAGGTTAAAGACCAGCAAAGTAACGCCCATCAGCAAAGCGGTTAGCTGTAAATCCTCTGGAGCATCGCCGAAGAACTCTACCGCAATCAGCACCAAGCCAGCAGCAGTGACGAAATAAGTTTCAATATGACGGCCATTGAGGATGTCATCAGCGATTTCACGAAATAGCCGCGCAATTTTGAGCATTAGTTCCCTCCGCCCTGATTTTGGCGCACTGCTTGGAAGTGTTGATCAAACACCTCGCAGAGAGCGCCTTGTGTCGCCGCATAGAGATAGGTATAGGTGTTATCGCCAACATCAAACGTGCCAGAACCCGTACAAGGCTCTAATGCAGCAGATTGGGCGCTAAACCCCTGTACAGAGCGCTGCCCAGCAACACAGGCGAGGAAATTATTCATCAGCCGCTGCTGGTTAATAATCGCCACAACGCCCAGGGCTGGCACTTCGCCCTCCAGCACATTGGAGAAATCAGTGGGGGTGTAGATATTGGCGGCCACCGCCCCCACATCTTGATAGCACTGGATAACATCATCAATTTTGGCGATAGCGCCCGCCAACACCGGATTACCGCTCAATAATGAAGCGCCGCCACTGATAGCCGTCACCGCATCAACGATGCTATCGGCATTGCTAGCGCTGTACCCGCTGAGGTTGGGCAAGAAGTTACCAGCGGCTGCTGGGTCGGCAGCTGTATCACCTGTAGACTGCACGGCATCACAAGCTGTTATCAGTAACCCTATCAACAAAAACAGGGCGATTTTCCGTACCATAATAAATACTCCTAGTCTGAATAGATGTTTAATTCTGGTTTGTGTGTATATTTGCATTATACCCCCAAGCGGCATTCCTGCGACCTATTCAACGCCGAACTGTTTGGAATTGTATGAGGTTGTTGGCTACAACGGCCATTTAGGGCTATGCTACAGGCATGTAGAACGTGCAGAAAGGTGGGCAATATGCAATACCGTCTTTTAGGTTTACTGTCACTTATCGCATTAGTGATAACCGCTTGTGGTGGCGGGGAAAGCAACAGCGGCGACAATCCACCGCCCCAAACCAATAATGGGCAAACCGTGCAAATTGACGGGCTGGAAGCGTTGGAGTCCAATGCTTATTTTTTGCAGGTGGATGGCGATATACAATTAAACATTGTATCCGGCGATATGGAATTTGTGCCAGTTGATAACGTGGGCGAGATTATCCTGCGCGATGTCGCCAGTGGTTACTATTTGCGGATGTTAATTCAGGGCGTTCCCAACGATGGCACATACACCCTTTTGCCATTAGACCAACGCCCCACACCAGAGCAACCCGTTGCCGCTGGCTTGGTATCGCTCACTTCGCCATTAGACGAAGATATGTACCGCAACGGCGTCACGGGTACAGTCACACTGGCTTATGTTGATGGCAACCTCAGCGCTAGTTTTGAATTCACCGCCCAGCGCGATGATGGCGGCGGCACGGTGAACGTGCGCGGCGGGTTCAAAGATTTGCCATTAGGCGGCTTCTAGCGCGATGTGGATATTTATTCGCCGTCATAGGGCAACTATAATAGCCATACACACAGGCCATCAACATGGCGAAAGGACACAACATGAGTATTGAAGTCACAACACTCGGTGGCGGGTGCTTCTGGTGCTTAGAAGCGGTCTATGACCAGCTCAAAGGCGTGACGGATGTCGTCTCTGGTTATGCCGGCGGCCATGTGGCCAACCCCACATACAAACAAGTTTGCACTGGCACAACAGGCCATGCAGAGGTGGTGCAAATTACGTTTGATAATGAAGTCATCTCGTTCGCAGATTTGCTCGATGTGTTCTTCACCATTCATGACCCCACCACGCTCAACCGCCAGGGGAACGATGTTGGCACACAATATCGCTCGGTCATTTTCTACCATAGTGAAGAGCAAAAGCGCATCGCGGAAGAGAAAATCCGCCAGTTAGAAGCGCAAAAGCTATGGGATGCCCCGATTGTGACGCAGGTTGAGCCTATTGATACCTTCTATCCAGCAGAGGATTACCATCAAGAATACTTCGCCAACAACCCCAACGCAGGTTATTGCCGTGTGGTCATCGCGCCGAAAGTGGCCAAATTCCGCCAGAAATATATGGAACGGCTGAAGGCTTAACGGGCATTTTGAACGCCAAAACTACCGTAACCCTACGCCACAGGCATGGCAAGGGGTTGCGGTTGACTGTAATTTTGAGCATGATATAATCACGGCTGTCAAGGCGTACTGTGAAGGTGCGCCTTAAGTTTGGAAAACCATCCCCGGAGTAAAACCCCATGCTACGACAGATAACACGCTTAACCGTTTTGCTGCTAGTAACGGCGGCAGTAGCCATTGGTGGCGTGACAGCGCAAAGTAATTTATTGAACGACCCCGGCTTTGAAGGAGATTATACCGGTCGTGGGCGGCCAGATTTCAACATCCCCAGCGCATGGGGCGGCTGGTATACGGAAACGCCCCGCACTGAATCATGGATGAATGTCCCGCCGCTGGCCTTCCCCCATACAGCAGGATTTAAGCGCGAAGGAGGCAAATCGCTCCATATCGCGCGCGGTAGCGGCACATTCACCGCATCGGTGTTTCAGATTGTGCCCAACATTCAGCCCGGCACCGTATTGCGGGCATCGGTATGGGTATATATTGAGAACAATCCCAGCAGCGGCTCACAGGTGCGGCTTGGTCTGGGGAATAATGTCGGCGGTGACCCATTTGCGCCGGGCATTGTCTGGTCGAATTGGGCCACCAACGCCAACGCATGGAACAATCTCACCGTAGACCTGACTGCCGACGGCGGCGAAGTGACGTTCTTCGTCTATGCTACGCAAAACTGGCCTAATGACCCAAATGGCGTCTACGTTGATGAAGCCTCGTTAGTGGTCATCGGCGAGGGCGAAGTACAACCAACAGCAGCCAGTGGCGGCGGTGCGCCCGTCCAACCCACGCCCGTTGTTGCCCCGCCAGTGCAGGCGCAAGGCCAGCGCGATGATGGTTCAATCGTGCATATTGTGCAACCGGGCGATACATTGGCGGCGATTGCCGTCGCTTATGGCGTGAAAGTCAGTGACCTACTCACCTTGAACAATATGGCCGACGCCTCGCTATTGCGTATTGGCCAAGAAATTCTAGTGCGCCCGCCCTCAACCGATACACCAGAACCAGAGGCGGAAACGGTTGCCGTCGCCGCTTCTCCCACACCGCGCCCAACGCAACCACCGCTCCAAATCACGCCGGGCGGCATTTTGCCAACCCTGCCACCGCTTGAAGGCGAGGAGAGCGCACCACCAGCCCAACCCACAGCGACCAGTATCCCAGCGACAGCAACACCGCTGCCATCGGTGACGCCAGTGCAAGAACAGCAAACGGCACTGCCTTCAGTGACGCCTATCCCAGACCAGCCGACAGAAGAGGCCACTACAGAAGTGATGCCCGCGCCCGTTGTCACTGTGACGGAGGAGAACATCCCCGCGGTGCAAGACCCCGATACTGTGAACGGCGTGCTGTGCATTTCCCAATTCGAGGATGTGAACCAGAACCGCATCCATGAAGAGGGTGAGGCTTATCTAGCAGGCGGCAGCTATGCCCTACAGCAAAATGATGAGACCATTCAAACGGGCAACTTCACTGAGGCCGCGCCCACCTGTATTGATGATTTGCCGGCGGGCACATATCGCATCTTGGGGCGCACACCAGAAGGCTATGGCATGACCACCGCCACCAGCTACAACGTGCAGCTAGAGGCGGGCGAACGGGTAGATGTGTGGTTTGGTATGTTGGAAGGGCTGGAGATGCCCACTGTGCCGCCAGAGACAACAGAAGAACCCA